>PWXP01000028.1 GCA_003561895.1 Planctomycetaceae bacterium
ATGCCCAGCACCCTGGTCGCCGTTGCCACCTACAACGAAATCGAGAACCTGCCGCGATTGGTGGACCGAATTCTGGAGGTCGCGCCGCAGGCGGATGTCCTGGTGGTCGACGACCGTTCGCCCGACGGCACCGGCCGCTGGTGCGACGAACGGGCGGCGGGCGAGCCGCGGCTGAAGTGCCTGCACCGGCCCGGCAAGCTGGGGCTGGGCACGGCTATCGTCGCCGCCATGCAGTACGCGATCGACCACGGGTACACGTACGTGCTGAACATGGATGCCGACTTCAGCCACCCGCCCGAGTGCATTTCCCCTCTGCTGGCGGGCATGGATCCGCCGGGCGGGCCGCCGGTCGACGTGATGATCGGCTCGCGGTACGTGCCGGGCGGCCGAATCGAAGGCTGGGGGGCCATGCGCCACCTGATGAGCCGCGGGGTGAACCTCTACGCCCGATGCCTGCTGGGCCTGCCGGTGAAGGATTGCAGCGGTTCCTTCCGATGCTACCGCACGTCGCTGCTGGCGAAGCTCGACTTCAGCGAGTTGGAGAGCCGCGGCTACTCGTTCTTCGAAGAAATTCTCTGGCGGCTGAAGCGCCACGGCGCCCGATTGGCCGAGACGCCCATCACCTTCGTCGATCGGCAGCACGGGGCCTCGAAGATCGACGGCCGCGAGGCGGCGGCCGCCCTGTGGATCCTCCTGCGGCTCGGACTGAAACATTGGCTGGTCCCCGGAATGAGCGGCCATCGGCGGACAGAGTAGAGCACCCGACCGGCAGCTTGGGCCTGGCTGTAGCGGGCCAGTCATGAGGCCGGCCGGGGCGAGCCCGGCGGGGAAGATTGGGGGGGGAATGCCTGTGCCCTACGGGCTCAAGCCGCGCAGCCGGGTTTCGATCTGCCGGCGCGCCTCGCCTTCGGCGCGCTTGGCGGCCATGCGGTAATAGATTCGTGCGACGCCCGGCTTGCCCGACTCTTCCGCCGTGATGCCCCGCTCGAATAATTGCATGGCCTCTTGGTTCATCGTCGCCTGTTCCTGCTGGTGCATGCGCCGAGCTTCGGCCACGCTTGGCGCCGCAGCGGCCGCCGCGCTCGCCTGCACGGGCGGCGCCGCGGCGGGCGCGCGTTCCGGCTGGGCGGGTTCCGGCCTGGACGGCTCCGACCGGGGGGCCGGATTCCGACGGGGGGCACGTTCCGGCAACGGCTCGCCCTCCGCCCGCGCCCGAAGCATGGCTTGCACCCGCGGGTTGCCCCCTTCCTGCGTTGCCGGTCCGACCCCGGAGTATGGAACCCCGAATCCGGCGGGCGGCGCCACCTGCGTGGCAAACGGAATGTTCGGCGCGCCGCCGACGACGGGGATGTAGCTGATGACGAACGGGCTTTGGGAGGTGTCGGAGAAGTAGCCGGTTACACCTTGCGGGAGGGTTATGCTCGGCGCTTGCGATACCATGCTGCTCCGGCTGCCTTGGGCTGCCATGAAATTGAAATTGCCGCTCCAGGGGCCCGATCTCCATGCCCAACCGCTGCGGATTCCGGCGGCCGGGTCTGGATTGCCGAAGGGCGGCTGCCCCATGCCGGCGCCGCCGAACTGGAAGTTGAAGTTCGGGCCGCTCACCCCCCATTGGGTGCCGATCTGCTCGAAGAAGCTGGTGCTGCTGGAGTGGAACGGCGTGGTTGTGGTCACCTGCTGGGCGAAAGTCGTCGCCGGGGTGCAGGCGAACACTAGCAGTACGAGCACCGAGAACTTTAGGAAACGCATGGCACAGCCCCTTTGTGTGATTCCGCCATGGTGAGCGGACCGGCTACCCCTTGCGAAGGGTGCCCGTTGCCCTTCCCCTTCGGCCGTTAAGGGGGCAACCCGTGAACGGGTACGCGCTTTCATTATATCGGTCGGACCCGCTTCAAGGCAAGCCGGCGGCATCGGTGTTGCCAGAAGTGTGCACAAGGGGGTACAGTATGGGCTTGCATGGCGCGTCCGTTCGTCGCGTCGCGGCTCGGCGTTCGGCCGAGGCGTGCCCTGCCGTGGCGGGGCGCCCATGTTTCCGGAGCCGAAGCTGCGGCCGGTTCGTGCGGAGGTTTATTCAGCAAGGAAGCAAGATTAGGAGGAGTGTGCCGGTGTTTGTCGCTGCTACGACCCGTTGTTTCGCCGGGTTGCCTTTCGACCAGGCCCTGACTCGGCTGGTCGACCTGGAGTTTTCAGCCATTGAACTGATGTTGCACGAGGCGGAAGGGCACGTCCGGCCCTCCGAAGTGCTCGCGGATTTGGAGGGGGCCATTCGCCGCTGCCGCGCCACCCGCCGGCTGAGCGTCTGCGCGATCAGCATCGAGCCCGAAGCCGACGCCGGCGAGTTGTACTACCGGCAATTCAGCGCTTGCTGCAAACTGGCGAAGGCGCTGAAGGTGGTCACGGCGACCGTCCGCTCTTCGGAGTGGGGTACGCCCTTCAATGAAGAGATCGAACGACTCCGGCAGCTCGTGGCCTTGGCCGGGCGGGAGAGCGTTCGCGTGGGCCTGCTGACCGAAACCGGCCGCATGTCGCAGGATCCCGACACCGCCAGTGTGATCTGCCAGAATGTCGAAGGGCTCGGCATCACCCTCGACCCGAGCCACTTCATCTATGGCCCGCACCAGGGCGCCCGCTTCGAGCAGGTGATGCAGCACGTCTACCACGTCCGGCTTCGCGACACCTCGAAGCAGCAGCTCCAGGTGCGCGTCGGCCAGGGCGACGTCGAATACGGCCGGCTCATCAACCAGTTGACGAAGCACCAGTACCACCGGGCGCTGGCCGTCGACATTGCGCCGATGCCCGAGGTCGACCAGATGGCCGAGCTGCGCAAAATGCGCCTGCTGCTGGAAAGCATGCTTTAGCCCGCATTTTCGACCGCCATGCTTTTGGGGTCAGAGTGCCGTTAGGCGAAATCCATGAACCAGACCTTTCTGCGTGAAGCAATTCGACTTTCGTTGAAGAAGATGGAGGCAGGCGAGGGCGGCCCGTTCGGGGCCGTCATTGTGCGGGACGGGCAGATCGTCGGGCGGGGCTGGAATAAGGTGACCTCGACGAACGACCCCACCGCCCACGCCGAGATCGTCGCCATTCGAGACGCTTGCCGCCGGCTGGGGACGTTTTCCCTTGCGGGCTGCGAAATCTACACCAGTTGCGAACCCTGCCCAATGTGCTTTGCAGCGATCTATTGGTCGCGGCTGGAACGCATCTACTACGCGGCTACGTGCGAGGACGCCACGGCGGTCGGTTTCGAGGATGCCCCGTTTTTTCACCAATTCACCCTGCCGCCCGACCGCCGCTCGATCCAGATGTCGCAGGACCTTCGCCAGGAGGCGTGCGAGGCATTTGCCGCCTGGCAGCGGAAGGTCGATCGGGTAGTGTATTGACGGGGACACGACAGACGGCGCGCCCCACGGTTACCTCGAACTGCTGCCGGACCCTATGACGGCCCTGTGGAACGTGAGTATCTGGTGGGCGTCCTCGATCAGAAGGGGCATCATCGAGCCGAAGATGATTTGAAGGTTGGAGCGCGGGCACACCTCCGCCATGTCGCATGCGGGTCGGCGGCCCGCGCTCTCTAATAACTTCCAGGCAAGCGGCAGTTTACTTGAAACGCGCCCGGTAGTTCTCCACGCACCCGTACTTCACCGTGCAGCCGCGTGCCCGGGTGACGGCGACGGGCGGGTCGTTCCCCTCAAGCAGGGCGTCAAGGGCGTTGCGGAGGTGCTGCACCTGGACGTTGGCCGGGTTGTTGCTGTCGTCGACGGCCCCCTTGTATCGGACCACGCGGTCCTCGTCGAGCACGAACATGTGCGGCGTATTGGTCGCGCCGTACTTGTGGCCCGACTCCTTGCTCTCGTCCATGATGTAAGGAAAATTGTACTCCTTTTCCTCCGCCCGGTCCTTCATGCGGCTCAGCGGATAGATGGCGTTCGGGTTCAGCGCCACGAGCTGCACGCCTTTGTCCGCATAGTCGGCCTGGAGCTGGATGATCCGGTCCTCGTAGGTCACCACCGTCGGGCAGTGGTGGCACGCGAACGCGACGACCAGCAGGGGGGTTTCGAAGTCGTCCATACTGTAGCTGTTGCCGTCGGTTGCGGGCAGTTCCCCCCAGCAGGGGGCCTTGTCGCCGACATCCAGCGACTCGCGCGGCTGCCCATGGACCCCGTCGCCGTAACAGGCCGTCAGCAAGAGCAGGCCCACGGCCAGCACCGCCAGGGTCGTCCAAGAAATCAGTTTTCGACGCATTGCTTTGTCCTCCGTCTGGTGAAAGCTTTTCCAGTCGAGATTTGCGATTTTCGCACGGTCGACCGATACCGCTGCGCCCGCCCCTGCGGCAGGCACGTTTTCTAGTATAGACCGGCACCGCCGGGAAAGCAATCCGCGTGCAGGAAC
>PWXP01000286.1 GCA_003561895.1 Planctomycetaceae bacterium
CAGAACATCTCGGGGCAACGCTGACGTCGCGTCGCCGAGCCGCCTATGCCGAGTATGCCAATGCCACCCAACGCGCAACAATCGAACCTGTAAGGAGTTAGAGGTTTTCATCAGGCCAGGGTAGGGCTAACTCACGAGTTTGTACACCTGTTTCTGGTGGGTGAACTGGGTAACGAGTCGTTTCTAGGCGTCCACGCTCTGCGCCAAGAGGTGTTGCAGGGCCTCGAGGTCGGCGTCGTTGGCATGGCGGATATGGGCGCGCATGACGGCCTCGGCGCGGTCGGGGTTCCGGCTCGAGAGGGCGTCGACGAGCTTCTGGTGCGCATTTTCAATGGCCGGTTTCACGTGCAGGGCGGTGAGCCAACTGAACCGCATGATGCGGCGGAACCATACCCGGCCCAACTCTTCGGCAATGCTGGGGTACCCGCTGCACCGCACCACGTCGATGTGGAACTCGACGTCCTTGGTGAACTCGTGGGAGACACGGCCGACCGGAGCGTACATGTTGTTTCGTCGTGCATATACTTGCGGTTATCGGGCCTCCGTGGCGTGCGGCGGCGGCAGTGAAATTGTGTTCACCTTTTTTTGGGGAGGCGAGTCATGAGCGGTGTGAGAAATGTTTCTTGGTTCGAACGCGCGCGGTGCGCGCGCGCCGGGTTGATCCTGGCGGCCGTTGTCTTGACGGGCTGGGGCGCCACTGCCGCGGCAAATGCGATGTTGATCAGCCTCGACCCTGGTTGAGCTTCTTGTGGTCATCGCCATTATCGGCATTCTCATCGCGCTGCTGTTGCCGGCGGTGCAGGCGGCGCGAGAGGCCGCACGGCGGATGCAATGCTCCAACAACCTGAAGCAACTATGCCTGGCGCTGCACAACTACCACACCGCCCACAATGTCCTGCCGTTGATGCGATCGTGGACCTGCAACTCCAAGGACACCATCAACTCGAAAGGGCCAAGAAACGAGAACCACCGCAGTTGGATCTTCGCCCTGCTGCCTTACCTGGAACAGAAACCGCTGTACGATGCGATGGATATGGGTCGCAGCGGGTTGGACAACCGCGTGAACGCGCACAGCGGAGTCAGCAATCTGAGCTTGCTGCAAACCGATCTGGCGTTGGTCCTGTGCCCCTCTGATCCCGGTTCGCGCGAGCATCAGATCAGCGCGGACGAGGCCTCCACCGATCACAACGACCGCTGGACGTCGGAAGGAATCCAACTGGCGCAGACGAACTACTGCGTGAACACGGGCGATCACCACCTCGGTTCCGGCGGCAGTTCCGGACATGCCCCCGGGTGGGGGCAGTGCCAGACGAGCAGTGCGCCGGGCTGCACCATTCCAGGCAGCCAGGTTCGCGGCGTCATCAGCCGCTCCGGCTGGAGCGCCACGTTTGCCGACGTCCGCGACGGGCTGTCCAATACGTTCTTCGCCGGTGAGTGCATGAGCCAATTTTGCCGCTGGCAGGACTGGGGTTTCCCAAACTGGGCGCTCACCGGCTGGCCAATCAACCACCTGAACCGGGAGCTGGCCCAGCGGCCTTACCAGTGGAGTTGGAGCGCGGCCAACTGCATCACGTTCCGCAGTCAACATCCCGGGGGCGCGCAGTTTGCCCTGGGCGACGGCTCGGTCCGGTTTATCAGCGAAACGATCGACTTTCCCACGTACCAGGCGCTTTCTTCCCGCGCCGGCGGCGAAGTTGCAACCCTTCCGTGGTGAGGATTATCATCAATGTACGCTGGAAGGAGTTTGCCAAATGACTATGGGCATGCGTTCCTTGGCAGTGGCCGTCTGCTGTGTTGCACTGGCGGCGTGTGGCCGCCAGTCGCCGACTGTGCCGGCGCATGGGGTGATTACGTTGGCCGGCGGCCCATGGCCCGCCGAAGGAGTGCTGGTTTTCGAACCGGCCCCCGCGCCCGCCTCCGATGGCGCGCCGCGCCTGCCCGGCACCGCCGCGTTCGACACGGAGGGCCGGTTTTCGGCCAAGACCTCGGCAGGCGACGAAGGCCTCTTTCCGGGCCGATACGTGATCCGCGTCGAGTGCTGGGCGAGCGAGCCGACTATGTATGAACCCGAAGGCAAGTCCCACGTCCCGCTGAAGTACCGTAATTCGGCGACGAGCGGGCTCGAGGCGGTCGTTCCGCCCGGCGCCCGAACGGTCGCCTTGAAGTTTGATGTCCCGAAATGAATGTGTGCATCTTCAACCGCTCACCACTCCGAGTTCCGCCACAAGGCCTTCGATCAATGATGATTCATCCGATATTTCCGAACCACGTCCGTCGCCTGATGTCGGCACTGTATGCTCTGCTGTGCGTTGCCGGCGCCGTCTCGGCCGCCACGATCGACGTGAGCGGCACGAACTGGACCATGACGATGTCGTTCAACGCCCGGGAGCATGGCGGGGTGCGCGGCGGAAAGTTCACGACCGTCGACTTCGACTTCAATGGCACGGCCGACCGCGACGTGCCGCTGTCGAAGTGGGCCGATCTTTCCGGCGGGCTCGACGCCGTCCACTACAGCGACGATACGGCGGCCGTCGGATGGGAAGGCACCGGCGGGATCGGCGAGCAGGCCGGGCAAATCCGCTGGAAATTCACAGCCCTCGGCGGTAAGGGGACCTTCGCCGCCTTCGCGTTCAGTCCGGCGCAGAACAACCACCTCGAAGGCGTCACCGTCCGGTGGGCCGTCTCGGTCAACGGCGGGGAGCCCGTGGACGTGTGGGCCAGTTCCGGCAGCGGGACCACCCGCCTCGGTTTACTCGACCTGATGGACCCCGCCAGGCCGTACTACATCGGCACCCATGCCCGCTCGGTGGAGTTGATCGGCACGATGCAGGCGCCCGCCGCCGCGCAGTTCTGGCACGCCGTACACAGCCGGGTGACGTCGTACATGCAGAGCGGCTTGACCGTGAACGCCTCGGCCGTGACCGAACCGATCGCGCGGCCGAAGTGCCCGCTCGAGGCAACCATTGGCCACCTGGCGCTGACGTTCGGGCCCGCCTATCCGCGGGCCGATGAGTTCCTCGCCCGGCTGGACGAATTGCACGCTGCACGCGACGGGGCGGCGCTCGAAGCGCTCCGCCGCGAGGCGCTGCTGGCCCATCCGCTGCTGGCCGGGCAGCCGATCGTGTTCATCGTGCGGCCGCAATACGTGAGAGTGCATGGTGCCGAAGCCACCATGTACCAGACCGGCGAAATTGACGCGAACGCCTTCCGCGGCGGCGGAGCGATGAAGCTCTTGGACCCGGCCACCGGACGGGTAACGACCCTGCTTGAAGCCCCCGAGGGCATCATTCGCGACCCCGAAGTCCATTTCGACGGGCAGCGCATCCTCTTTTCCATGCGGCGCGACATCGAGGACGACTACCACCTGTACGAGATCGACGTGCGCGGCGGCAGCCCGCGGCAGCTTACGTTCGGCGCCCGGGTATCCGACTACGAGCCTATCTATCTGCCTGACGAAAGCATCGTCTTCAGTTCGACGCGCGATCCGACCTACATCCCGTGCCAGCGGAATCTGAAGGCCAATCTGTTTCGCCTGGACCCTGATGGGCGCATTCGCCAGCTTGGGTTCAACAACCTGTTCGAGGGCAGGGCCAGCCTGATGCCGGACGGGCGCATCCTGTACACGCGCTGGGAGTACGTCGACAAGCACTTCGCCTCGGCGTACGGCTTATGGACGGTGAACCCGGATGGTACGAACCACGCGCTGTACTACGGCAATTACGCCTGGCAGCCATCCGCGATCTTCGATGGCCGGATCATTCCCGGCACAGACCGTTTCGTGGCC
Organism: Planctomycetaceae bacterium; assembly: GCA_003561895.1. GTDB lineage: Bacteria > Planctomycetota > Planctomycetia > Pirellulales > Thermoguttaceae > PWXP01. Next base: position 3,785 of record PWXP01000286.1, read on the forward strand.
GTGTTCGGGGCGGTTCATGACTTGGCCCGGGGTGCGATCGTCGTCGGGGATCGCCGACTCGGCCTCGATGGCATGGCCCCGATCCTGCACAGTTGGCCGGCCGATATCAGCCAGTATATGAAGGAATGGGACGTGGAGACCCGGGTGGGCAACCGCTACGACAGCTTCATGTTCATGCCGCACGCCGACAAGTACGAGGCCCCCTATCCGTTATCAGAACATCACTTCCTGTGCGCGCGGCCGTTGGCAAAGGGGAAGCACACGGGCCTGTTCCTGGTCGATACGTTCGGCAACGAGGTGCTGTTGCACGAGGAGGCGCCGGGCTGCTTCGACCCCGTACCGCTTCGATTGCGCCCCCGCCCGCCCGTGCATCCTTCGCGGGTCGACCTATCACGCGCCGACGGCGAGTTCTACGTGCAGAACGTGTACGTGGGACACGCGATGGAGCGGGTTGAGCCGGGTAGCGCGAAGTTCCTGCGCGTGGTCGAGGCGCCGCCCATGAGAACGTGGGTTCCCCAGGGCATGGGCGATTGGGCCGCGCCCGGCGACGGCGACAGCCACCACCCGGTCGCCCTGAACTGGAACCATTACAACAACAAGCGGATTCTGGGGACCGTGCCGGTCGAGGCCGACGGCTCGGCATACTTCACGGTTCCGGCCGGGCGGTTCGTCTATTTTCAACTGCTCGACGAGAACGGCATGATGATCCAGTCGATGCGCAGCGGCACCATGCTGCAGCCGGGCGAACGCCTCGGATGCATCGGCTGCCACGAAAACCGCTTGGCCTCGCCCCCGGCGGAGCAACTGCCGGCCGCGTTGCGCCGGCCTCCCCGCGCACTGGCCGACTGGTACGGGCCGGCCCGCGAGTTCAGCTATGCCGTCGAGGTACAGCCGGTGCTCGACCGCCATTGCGTGCGGTGCCACGACCACGGGGGCGAGGCCAAGGCGTTGAACCTTTCGGGCGACAAGGGACTGATCTTCAACCACTCGTACGTGAACCTGATGCGCGCCAGCCCCGCCGTGTACGTCCGCGCCGAGCAGGAGCGGGCCGACCCGCTGCCGCTGGTGAGCAGCGTCGGCTCGGGGCCGATGCCCGTCCTGCCGCCGTACAGTTGGGGCTCCCGTCGCAGCCGGCTGGTCCAAATGCTGCGCGAAGGGCACCACGACGTGAAGCTCGACACCGAAAGCCTCGACCGGATTGTCACGTGGATCGACCTGAACACGCCGTACTATCCGTCGCAGCTTTCCTACTACTACCGCAACACGGCCGGCAGGAGCCCGCTGAACCACCAGGACCTGCTCGAATTGGGCCGGCTCGTGCGGGAGTCGGCCGGCGGCTCACAATTCGGCTGGGATCGCGTGAACGAGTACCTGTGCAACCAGATCGGCCAGGTGAAGGCGAGGCACGGGCCGCCGGTCAATTTCACCCGGCCCGAAAGGAGCCTGTGCCTGACGGGCTTCCCGGACGCCGGCGACCCGCGTTACGCCAGGGCGCTCGAGCTGATCCGCCTCGGGCAGCGCAACCTGGCGGAGCATCCGCGCCGCGACATGCCGGACTTCGTGCCTTGCGAAATGCACCGGCGGCAACTCGAGTTCCTCGCCGAGCGCCTGCGGTTGAACGCGCAAGGCAAGATGATTGAGTAAAGGCCGTGCAACATGGGAGGCGTGGGATAGGCTCCCAGCCTGTCAATTTCCGCTGGCAGGCTGGAAGCCTATCCCACGCACTTCCACCGCTTGCTCTTCCGAAATCAACACGGCCCTACGACCACCGCCCCAGCAAATGCCGCAGCGCGGTCTCCAGGTCGGCGTGGCGGAAGAGGTAGCCGGTTTCTTCGAGGACGCCCGGCAGGACGCGCTGGCTGGAAAGCAGCAAGTCGTCGGCCATCTCGCCCAGCGCGGTCTTGGCGGCACACGCCGGCACGGGGGCCAGCGCGGGGCGGTGCAGCACGCGGGCGAGCGTTTTGGCGAACTCGGCGTTGGAAAGGGGCTGCGGGGCAACCACGTTCACCGGGCCGCTCAGGGGGGCGTTCATCAGCACGTGGTAGATGGCCGAAACGGCGTCGTCGAGCGTCACCCAACTCATCCACTGCTTACCGGAGCCGATCCGCCCGCCGGCGCCGAAGCGGAACGCCGGCAGCATGAGCTTCAGCGCGCCGCCGCGCGGGCTGAGGATCATGCCGAACCGCAACGTGGCCACGCGCACGCCGGCCTCGCGGGCGGTTAAGGCGGCTTCCTCCCACCCGACGCACACCTCGGGCAGGAAGCCGTCGCCGCGGGCACTAGTTTCGCGGAGCGGCTCATCGCCCCGGTTTCCGTAGAACCCCACGGCCGAAGCGGCCAGCAGCGACTTCGGCGGATTGGGCAGCTTCTGCAGGTCGTCGCACAGCCAACGCGTTACTTCCACCCGGCTGTCGCGAATGCGTTGCTTCTGGCGCTCCGTCCATCGGCGCGAGGCGATGTTCTCACCAGCCAGGTGCACCACGGCGTCGGCCCCGTCGGCCGGCGCGGCGTCGATGCGGTTCTCGGCGTCGCGCCGCAGGCCGACCACCTCATGGCCCCCGGTGGTCAGCAAGCGCCGCAGCGCCGAGCCGATCAGGCCCGAGGCGCCGCTGACGGCCACCTTCATACGCGGCCGGTCGTCGTGCCGGGCGTGCAGGGCGAGGTCGGCGGCCGTCGTATCGTGCCGGTAGCGGAACATCCGGTCGAGCTGCCGCCGCACGTAGCGGGCCCCGAACACGCGGCCAAGCGGGCCGCCGGGGCAGGCGTAGTCGATCCGGTCGATCAGCGAGCAATGGTCCGGGCCGCGCGGCTCGAACCGGTGCCGGTGGTCCCACAGCGGGAACGGCCCGCGGAGCGAAACGTCGCGGAACTCGTGCGGCGGATCGACGTCGCGGTGCTCGGCGAGCCACTTTATTCGCAAGGGGCCGGCTGGCACAGACAGTTCGACCCGGGCGCCGTTCTCGATGCCCCCGCTACGCGACAGCACCCGCACGTCGTCCCACGGCGGCAGCAGCCGTTCTAAGGCTCCCGGCCGGGCGTGCCAGGCGAAGGCCTCGGCGGCCGAGACCGGCAGTTCGACTTCGCGCACGTACACTTGCGTTTTCATCGGCGGCCTCCCGGGTTGTGGAAGGGTGCAGGAACGGGCGGCTGGCAGCCAGGCTCTTGCACCGTTGGAGTTCACGCTTCAGCGTGCCGGATCAAGCTCATGCCTGGTTCGCACGCGAAAGCGTGAACTCCAACTGCAAGCCCCTTCCTGCACCGCTCGTGGAATGATTGCCTCCTTGGGAAGGATACGCAACCGGGCAGTTTCGGTCAACCGGGTCGCACAACCCGTCCTTGGCCGGTGGCACTCGCCCTGTTGGAGTTCACGCTTCAGCGTGCGGATGAAGCTCGCGGCGGGCACAGCCCGCTCTACGATTCCAGCACCGTATCGGCGTGCTCGTAGGCCGGGGCGCAGCAGCAAAGGAGCTTGAGCACTGCGCCGCTGCCGGTGTTCAGCAGCGTATGCTTCGCCCCAGGCGGAATGGCGATGGCGTCGCCGGGCCCGACCCGGCGTTCGTCGTCGCCCACGCGCATGCGCCCTTCGCCCTGCAGTATGTAGTAGATTTCCTCCGTCTCTACGTGCCGGTGCGGCGTCGTGGCGGCGCCGGGCGGGAGTCTCGCCTCGGCCAGCGACTGGTTCCGGATGCACGAATTGCGGTAGGCCAGCAACTCGCGAATCTCCGAGCCGTCTTTCGTGATGAACGGGGTGACTTCGTCGATGTTGTGAATGTCCATGGCGGACAGTATATCACTTCCACCGCTGGGAGGGCAGCGGTACAATTCACGCCGAGGCACCATGAACAGAACCATGCTCACCATCGACGGATCCCATGGCGAAGGCGTACCTGCCGCTGGTAAAGCCCGCGTGGACGCCGCCCAATTGGGTGTTCGGTCCGGTGTGGACGGCCCTGTACCTGATGATGGCCGTGGCCGCGTGGCGGGTGTGGCTGGCCGGCCCGTGGCGCCGAACGGCCCGGCCGCTGGGGCTGTTTGCCGTGCAGCTTGCACTGAACGTACTCTGGTCGGTGCTGTTCTTCGGGCTGCGCATGCCGGGCGCCGCGCTGGTGGAAATTGGCATCCTGTGGGCGGCCATCCTGGCGACCACGCTCGCGTTCTTTCGCCACTGCCGGCTTGCCGGGGGCCTGATGGTTCCGTACCTGCTGTGGGTGAGCTACGCCGTTGCTCTCAATTTCGAGTTGTGGCGCATCAACTGACGCGCGCAACGGCCAGCCGGGTTACGTGAGGGGAATGTCAACAAGTTGCCGCGCCGGCGCCTTCGGAAAGCGCTTCGCCGCGGATGGAAATGGTGATGTCCTTCAGCGGCACCTGGCATCCGGAAGCGTTCATGGCGGCCTGGGCGATGACCCGCAACCCGCTGCAGCACGGCACCTCCATGTGAACCACCGTGATCGATTCGACGGCCGACCCGGCCAGGATCGCCGCCAGCCGGGCCGTGTGCTCCTGGGCATCGTCGAGCTTCGGGCAGGCCAGCGCCACCGCCCGGCCGTCGAGCAGGCGTTGGAAGTCGGGCATGGCCACGGGCACGCAGTCGGCCACCAGCAGCAGGTGGGCGCCGCGCAGGAACGGTGCGCCGGGCGCGATCAGCCGAAGCTGCACCGGCCAGTGGCCCAGCGCGGAGGCCGGCCCCGCGTCGGGCGTCGCGGCGCCGAAACGGACGCCCGACCGACCATTGCTCGATCCGGCCGCGAGCGGCGCGAAGCTCTGCGCCCTGGAGCCCGGGCACGTATGCGCCGCGGGGGCCGCTTCCGGCGCCGGGCTTTCCATGGTCGCAAGGTGCCGCCGGACGGCCGCCTCGTCGAAGTCGGGCGCCTGCCGTTCGACCAGGCGGATCGCTCCCCGCGGACATTCACCCAGGCAGGCCCCCAAGCCGTCGCAGTAGACCTCGGAGACCAGCTTCACCTTGCCGTCGACGATCTGCAGCGCCCCCTCCGCGCATCCGGGGACGCAAAGCCCGCAACCGTCGCATTTCGCTTCGTCAATTTCCACAATCTTTCGTCTGGCCATGATCTGCCTCCACGTGGGTTCAGGGGACCGTTCTCGGCTCGGCGGCGCGAGTTGTCTTCTCTGCCGCAGGCGAAGGGGACGGCCCGGGAACGGTTACGTTGGGACAGTCCCCTGTCTCGCTGTGGAAATGCCAGGCGGCAAGCTGGGCCGTCACCTGGTCGATCTCGCCCCGGCCCAGCAAAATGCAAATGGCCGCCACCTCCGGCCGGGCGGCCACTTGGTCGATGGGACGAAGCGCGTAGGGCATCTTCGGCCGGGGCGTGGGCAGCCCATGATCCAGGCATACGCCCGTCAACCGGATTCGGGCAACCCGCTCCGGCGGAATCGACCAGAGCCCGGCGCCGGGAAAGTTCCACGGTTCGCCGCCGGGCAGGTTCATGGCGCCGGGGCCTCGCGGGCCCTGCCACGGCGGCACCAGGCCCACCTCCTGGGGCTGTTGCCGGCCGCGGTCCCGGTCGGCCTCCAACCAGGGAAATTCACCGAACTGGGCCAGCACGGGCACGGCGGCCAGCGCGGCGGGAATGCTCACGGTGACCGGTTCCGAAGTCTTGTTCTCCAGCAACAGGTTCACGTGCTTCTCGCTGCGCGGAATGACTCGCGCCTCGATACTCCCGGCCTCGATGCCGGCGAAGAGGTCGACGATCGGTCGCGGGGCGTCCTCGGGAGCGAGACTAGAAACCGCGAAATTCGATTCCGCGGCGGGCGATCCGGTTGCGGCGAGCCAAGCGGCAAGCAGAACGCCGAGAAAGAAACGAACACGAGCGCAGCACAACATCACAAGGTCCTCCCGTTGTGTTCCAAGCCCTTCCCTGGCCCGGTGGGCGCCCGAGTACCACCATAGTGGATTGTACTGGCTGGCCCGGCCGATTGCAAGCGTGGGCGTTACCGGGTTACCAGGGCGGCCATCTCGACCAGACGGCGGGACAGTTCGTTTCGATCGCATTCCTGGCCCACCAAGGGGGCGCCTCTAGCGCGTCCATCCCCCCGAATTGGCCGGGTTAGGAAAAGGCGGGGCTGGCTTTTGAACATCCGTTTGATATAATTGTTTGAAACATTCGTTTTGTCCCGGATGCCAGGTACACCGGTCGAGGCGTTCTCCCGCGATGAGCAGCAACCATACACGAAACCGCATTCTCGACGCCGCCGGCCCCATCTTTGCCGCAAAGGGGTTTGATGCGGCCACCGTACGCGAGATCTGCCATCGGGCGGGTGCGAACCTCGCCGGAGTGAATTATCACTTCGGCAGTAAGGAAGGACTGTATGCCGCCACGGTGCGCCACGCCCACCCAAGCCGCCTCGAACAGCGGTTCGTACCGGAATTCACCCCCGGAACCCCCCCCGCCGAGCGGCTGCGAGCCTTCGTGGGGATCCTGCTCAGCCGCCTGCTGGAACTGAAGACCACCGACTGGCAGTGGCGCCTGCTGCTCCGCGAGATTACCGACCCCACGCCCATGTGCCGCGAGATGCTCCAAGAGCACTTTCGCGCCGGCTTCGGCGCGCTGCTGGGCATCATCGACGAGGTGGTCGAGCCGGGCGTTCCGCCCTCGCGGCGCCACCAGATCGCCTTGAGTATCGTGGGGCAGTGCGTGTACTACCGGTCGGCGGCGAGCGTCATTCCGATGGTCGTGGACGAAGAGGAACTCAGCGCCCATTACCATACGGAAGCACTGGCCGACCACGTCACCCGATTCAGCCTGGCGGCGCTCGGCCTGGCCCCGCCCATCACCACACAGGATCACCGTTGAAAGAGCCTCATACACACACGGTCCTTCGCACCGCGCTTCCGCCGATCATGCTGGCAGCCGGGATTGTGGGTTACTGGCTATTGGCCGGGCAGCGCGCCGTGGAGACCCAACCCCCGCCGGCCGACGCCGCGCCCCTGGTCGAAACCGCCACGGTAACCGCGCACGGCGGCGGGCTCGACATCACCGTCGACGGCGTGGTGGTTCCCTACCGCGAGATCACTATGGCGGCCGAGGTGGGCGGCCGCGTGACGCACAAGGCAACGGCCGCCCGGGCGGGCAATTACGCGGCCGGGGGCACCCTGCTGCTGAAAATCGACCCCCGCAATTACGAACTGGCCGTCGAGCAGGCCCGGCAGGAATGGGAGCAGGCCCGCAACTCGTTGGGCGAACTGGACATTGAGCTGGAAAACTTCGAGGAAATCGGCCGCTTGGCGCAGGAGCAGCTCGACCTGCACACCGTCGAGTACGAGCGGCAGCAACGGCTGGCCGAGCGCCGCGTAGTCACCGCAACGCAGGTCGACCAGGCGCGGCAAGCCCTCCTCCAGGCGCAAAGCCAGGTGATCGACCTGCGCAAGCAGGTTCAGATGCTGCGGACACGCCGCACCCGGCTCGAATCGGTCGGGGACGGTGCGCGGCTCCGGCTGGAGCGGGCGCAGCTCGACTTGCAGCGGACCCACGTCACCGCACCGAGCGACGGCGTGGTGGTGCGCGACCTGGTAGAAGTCGACAGTTTCGTCAGTCCGGGCACGCAGCTTTTCGTGTTCGAGGACACGTCGCGGGTCGAGGTGCGGTGCAATCTCTTGATGGACGAGCTGTACTGGCTCTGGCGGCAGCGCGACGGCGCCGCGCCGCCCGGCTACCCGGCGCCGGCCGACTTGCAGCCGGGGCGGCACTACCAGATTCCCCGCGCCCCGGCCACGGTCACCTACGAATTGGCCGGGCAGAAGTACGCGTGGGACGGCGAGCTGGCGCGATTCGACGGCATCGGCCTCGACGACGCCACCCGCATGGTTCCCTGCCGGGTGACGGTCGAGCAGCCGCGCGGCGTGCGGTTGTGGAACCCCGGCACCGGAAGCCCGGGCGCCGGACCGCCCGCCCTGGTGCGAGGCATGTTCGTCACGGTGCACATCCACGCGCAGCCCGGCGCCGAGCTGCTGCGCGTGCCGGAAGAAGCCGTGCGGCCGGGCAACCGGCTGTGGCTGGTCAACGACGGGAAGCTGCGAACGGCCGAGGTGCGTGTGGTGCAGCGCCACGAGGGCTACGCCGTAGTCCAAGGAATAGGAAACCGCGAGGCGGAAAAGCCCAGCGTATCGGCCGGAATGCGGGCGATCACCTCGCCGCTGGCTGTCGTTGAAGAGGGTATGCACGTGCGGGAGCGGCAGCCATGAAGGCGCTCATTCGCTGGGCTATTACGAACACGCCGGCCATGAACACGGCCATGGTGGCCATTCTGCTGGTCGGCGGGGGGTCGGTGTACCGGATGCACCGCGAGTTGTTCCCCGAGTTCGAATTGGAGATCCTCGTCGTGTCGGTGCCCTACCCCGGCGCCAGCCCGGAGGAGGTGGAAGAAAGCATCTGCCAGCGCGTCGAGGAAGCGGTGCGCTCGCTGCAAGGCATCAAGCGGATGCGTTCCGTTGCGTCGGAGGGGATGGGCTCGGTCATTCTCGAACTGGAGGCGACCGTGCGCGACGTGCAGCGGGTGCTCAACGAGGTGCGCGGCGAGGTGGACCGCTTGCCCGCTTTCCCGCCGCTCCGTGCCGAGGAGCCCCAAATCCGGCAAATCACGCTCCGCCGGCCGGCCATCAAGGTGGCGGTCGTCGGGCCCGACCACGGGGGGCCCGACGCCGAGATGAACCTTCGCACCGTGGCCGAGCAGGTGCGCGACGAAATCCTTCAGCTCGAAACCGTCTCGCAGGCCGACCTCGCCGGCGCGAAAGACTACCAAATCGACATCGAGCTGTCGGAAAGCACGCTCCGCGAGTACGGGCTGAGCCTGAGACACGTCGCCGACCTCATCCGGCGCGAGAACATCGAGGTGCCCGCCGGAATCATGCGCACCAGCTCCCAGGAGCTGCTGCTGCGCGGCAAGAACAAGCGGGTGATCGGTGAGGAGATCGCCCCCATTCCCGTGGTGACCCGGCAGGACGGCGTGGTCCTCACCATCGGCGACCTGGCCGCGGTGCGCGACGAGTTCGTCGATACGACGGCCTCGACGTTCATCGACGGCAAACCGGGCATGGTGGTCCAGATTACCAAGACGGCCGACGAAGACCTGCTGGCCATCGTGGCCGAGGTGCGCGATTTTCTGGCCCGGGTGCAGCAAGCCGGCGGCTGGAACGGCTACCAGGTGCCGGAAGGATACGAACTGGTGGCCTTCGACGATACGTCGATCGTCGTGCGCGACCGGCTCGACCTGCTGGGCCGCAACGGGCTCCAGGGGCTGATCCTCGTATTCCTGGTGCTGGCCCTGTTCCTCGACCTGCGGCTGGCGTTCTGGGTGGCCCTGGGCATCCCCATTTCCATCTTCGGCGGCTGCGCCGTGCTGTTCGGGGCCGGACAGACGCTCAACATGCTGTCGATGTTCGCCTTCCTCATGGTGCTGGGCATCCTGGTCGACGACGCCATCGTGGTGGGCGAAAACGTCTACTCGCACCGGCAGCGGGGCAAAAGCCCGCGGGACGCGGCCGTCGACGGCACCTGCGAAGTGCTTCCCTCGGTCGTCGCGTCGGTCACCACGACGATCATCGCCTTCATGCCGCTGCTGTTCGTGCCCGGCATCATCGGCAAGTTCATCGCGGTGATCCCGCTGGCGGTCATCGTGATGCTGCTGTTCTCGCTGTTCGAGAGCACGTTCATCCTGCCGTGCCACCTGGCCCACAGTAGCGGGGGCGACGGGAAGCGGCCGGCGGCGGCGGGCCGGCGCCGGAAGCGGCTTTGGACGGCCGCGGGCGCCGCCTGGTGCGCGGTGTTCCTGGTGGCGTCGCTGGCGGTGCTGGCGGCCGAGGAAGGGGCCGGCCCGCTTGCCGGCGCGCTGTCCAATATCCCCCAGGTCGCTCAGTCGTCCTCCATGTTGGTGATGGGACTTTTTGCGCTGGCCATGGCGCCGTATCTCGGCCATCCGCTCAGGCAACTGGCCCGGCTGATCGGCGGAATGAACAGTTGGGTCACCCGGTGGTTGGACCGGACCATTCACGGCGTGTACCTGCCGGCGCTGCGATGGGCCCTGGACAACCCGGCCACCGTGCTGAGCCTGGCCGCGGCCGTGCTGCTGATTTCCATCGGGCTGATCCGGGGGGGCATCGCGCCGTTCACCGCGTTTCCGCAGATGGACGTGCCCCTGATCCAGGCAACGGTGGTCTACCCCGACGGCACGCCGGAAAGTATCACTGACGAGGCGACTCGGCGCGTCGAAGCGGCCATCCTGCGCCTGAACGAGCAGTACGCCGCCGAGGGCCGGCCGGTGGTGAAGACCGTCCTGCGCACCGTGGGCGACGCCAATCCCACCGGCGCGCTGAGCCCTACGGCACCGCCGGCCGGGAGCCACGCCGGCGGCGTGGCGGTGGAACTGGTCGACGTCGAGTTCCGGCCCGGCACGCCGAGCATGGAAATCGTCAACCGGTGGCGCGAGGCGGCCGGCGAGTTTCCGGGCGCCGAGGAAGTGTCGTTCGGCGGCGCGGCGATGGGCCCCGGAGGCACGCCCATCGAACTGAAGCTCTTGGCGGCCCCGCGCGACATGGCCGTCCTGGAGCGGGCCGCCGAAAGGGTCCAACAGAAGCTGCGGACCTACCCCGGCGTGCTCGACATCGCCGACGATTCGCGGCCCGGCAAGTGGGAGTTCCACGTTCGCATTCGGGAGAAGGCCGAGGCCATGGGCGTGACCAACGCCGACCTGGCCGAAACGATCCGCGCCGCGTATTACGGCGAGGAGGTCATGCGGTTGCAGCGCGGCCGGCACGAGGTGAAGCTCATGGTCCGCTATCCCCGCGACGAGCGCGACAACCTGGCCGGCTTCGACCGCATCCGCGTGCGCACGCTCGACGGCGCCGAGCGGCCCATCACCGAGCTGGCCGAAGTGGCGGTCCGGCGCGGCTACTCGCGCATCAACCGCCTCGACCAGCTCCGCTCGATCACCATCACCGCCGACGTCGACGAGGCCGTGGCCAACGCCAGCCGCATCGTTGGCGACCTGCGGCGGAACTTCATGCCCGGGCTGCTGGAGGAGCATCCCGGCGTGCGCGTCCGCTGGGAGGGGCAGGCCGAACAGACGGCCGAGGCGGTCAGCGGCCTGATCTTCGGGCTGGCGATCGCCCTGGTTTGCATGTTCGCCCTGTTGACCTTCGAGTTCCGCACCTACGCGCAGCCGCTGATCATCCTGGCGATCATCCCCTTCGGCGCCATCGGGGCCGTGTTCGGCCACGTGGTCATGGGCTTCGAGCTGACGCTGATGAGCATGTTCGGCCTGGTGGCCCTGACCGGCGTGGTGGTGAACGATTCGATCGTGCTGATCGACTTCATCAACCACCGCGTGCGCGACGGAGTGCCCCTGAAGGACGCCCTGCTCGACGCCGGCCGGCAGCGGTTCCGGCCGGTCCTTCTGACCTCGGTGACCACGATCGTCGGGCTGCTGCCGTTGCTTCTGGAGCCGTCGTTCCAGGCGCGGGTGCTCCAGCCCATGGCCGCCAGCCTGGCCTTCGGCCTGATGTTCGCCACCCTGCTGGTGCTGCTGCTGGTGCCCACCTTCTATCTGGTGTACGCCAGGGCAACGGGGGTATGGCCGTCCGGCGACCATTGAATGGGACTATTCCCTTCGCCCGATCCGAAACATGGACCAGTCGCCGGCCGTCCCAGTCGCCGGCCGTCCGTTGACAACTTTCGTGCTCCCGCATATCGTATAGGAGACCCGTAGTCAGACCTCCTGACATAGCCGCGATTTTCCCGGGGATTATGCTGTTTTCGGGAAGTAGGGTGCGGTAGAAATAGCGAATGGTTTTCGGGAACCTTTTCGGGGTGGCGTGCGTCTACAGGGTATGAACGCACACACCCCTACAGAATCCTTGCTGCTTCCGGAAGAACCTGGGTCGGACGACCGCACTTTCCTGAACGCGTCGCTGTGGTACGTC
>PWXP01000123.1 GCA_003561895.1 Planctomycetaceae bacterium
AAGGAAGCACCAAATCAGGAGAGCCACCGATGGCCAAGTGTAAACGATCGAAGGGACGACCGCAACCGAAGCACAAGAAATCGAAGAAATCGCAGCACGACAAACGCAAGCGACTGGACCGCCAACTGAGGGGAACGCCGAACGGGCCAGACTCGCCCCGGACGCCGTGCCGGGCCAACGGCGGGGTATTGGACTGCGAGGCGTGCGAGAATTGTTCGTTGACCCAAAGTAGGAGCCGTATGACGTAGTTCCTCACGTACGGATCTCTGCGGGGGGTGAGCCCGAAAGGGCCGTCCCTACCGCGCCCCTTCGCATATACCCGGGAAAACTGCCCCCGCCGCCCGGTGAACACTTACCTGAGCGCGGGCTAACCCGGATTATCCAAAAACGGGCGGTGTTCGGCGCACGCTACGGGCTCGTGGATAATCCGGGCTAAGACTCGCCCGTTCGGCGGACGGCACGGCGGAGCGTGCGTGGTACTTTTCGGGGCTTCGGCCACCATCAAGAGAAAGTCCACGGTGAAGCCGACGCAGAGGATGTACGTGCTCAGGTGCCTGGCCATGGCCAGGCGCGGGTGGTTGTCTCGCGTTTCAGCGATTGGCAGCGGGCCCCCCCTTTTCGCGCCGAGCGGGAACGGTATAATTTTCCATTCTTCGCTGGGCGAACCGGCCCGCGGTAGAGCGGGACAACCCATATTTCCCCCTTTTGGAGGGGGCTGGCTTTCTGGAAAGGAGAAACATTGTGGCAATTCGCGTGGGAATCAACGGATTCGGACGGATCGGGCGACTGGTGTGCCGGGGCCTGATGGAGAAGGCGAATCGCGGGAAGTTCGAGATCGTAGGCATCAACGACATCACCGACAACCGGACGCTCGCGCTGCTGCTGAAGTACGACAGCGTGCACCGTACCTATGCCGGCACGGTCGAGCGCGACGAGAAGCATCTGATTGTCGACGGGCAGAAGATTCCGGCGATGGCGATCAAGAATCCGGCCGAGTTGCCCTGGGGCGATCTGAAGGCGGATGTCGTTCTGGAGAGTACCGGCGTGTTCACCCCCCGGGGGGGCGACGGCAAGCCCGGCTACGCAACGCACCTCGACGCCGGGGCGAAGAAGGTCGTCCTCAGCGCGCCGGCGAAGGACGCGCCCGATCTGACCTGCGTGTTGGGCGTGAACGACAAGGAATTGAAACCCGAGCACAAATGCATTTCCAACGCAAGCTGCACGACCAACTGCCTGGCGCCGATGGCCAAGGTGCTGCACGAGCGGTGGGGCATTGTCCGTGGCCTGATGACTACCATCCACTCGTACACCAACGACCAGCGTGTGCTCGATCTGCCGCACAAGGACCCCTATCGCATGAGGGCGGCCGCGCTGAACATCATTCCTACCAGCACCGGCGCGGCCAAGGCCGTGGGTTTGGTTATCCCCGAGTTGAAGGGTAAAATGACCGGCATCGCCATGCGGGTTCCCACGCCCAACGCCAGCGTGGTCGATCTGGTGGTCGAGATGGCCAAGCCGGTGACGGCCGACGCCGTGAACGCCGCCATGAAGGAAGCCGCCGACGGCGATCTGAAGGGCATCCTCCAGTACACCGAGGACCCGATCGTCTCGAGCGACGTGATCGGGAACCCCTACAGTTCGATCTTCGCCGCGCCGCAGACGATGGTGCTGAGCGATACCATGCTGAAGGTGGTGAGCTGGTACGACAACGAGTGGGGATACAGTTGCCGCAGCATCGACTTGATCGAGCGCATTGCCGACATGTAGGCCGCGTGGTTGCCGCGCCAGGTTGAAGCCCCCGCGCCCCGCGAGCGCCCTCGCGGGGCGTTTTCTTTGGCGGTGCGGCTGGACGTCGGTTTTCGGTATGGTCCCGCCACTCGGGTCCACGCTTTTCGCACCAATCGCGCAGGTTATTCATCGGCGCGGATGACGATGACCGACGGTCCGCGCCCCATCCAGCGGCTTGAATAGTGCCCGTGATTCGACGTCCAGCGGGGCGAATAGTCGCCGTGGAACGGATCGCTGCTGGCCTGCGGTCGGCTATTGGACAAGCCGAACCAGCGCATGGCCGCCAATCGGCTCCGGCGTTGGGCGGCACGCAACTCGGCGTTCCGACGTACCCCGACCGCCGGATCGTCGTACTGCTGCTGATACTGCTCGTAGAACCACATTTCCGCCGTGGGCTGCAGTTCGCCGACGGCAATTCGCGTTTCGGACCCGCTCCGTCGCGCCACGTCGGGTGTGTCGGGCCGCGCCGCCCGGACCATACCCCCCGCCAGGGCCGACGCCAGGCACGCACATGCGATCATTCTCTTCATGAGTACCCCCCTTGTTGGTATATTCCTGCTGTGATCGGTAGCACAGCCCTCCCTCAGTGCCTACTAGGAGGTTCGGTTTATCGGGGTGGTTCGGATTAGTGCGATTTTGCCGGACGTAACTGTTCACGGGGCGACGACGCAGTTTTCTCCGCGGTATGCGAAGGGGACAGTCCCCCTGGGAACGGCTACTGCCGGATTGGCCAAGTGGACGCGATTCTGCCGGTCGACGGGCGCCGGGAACCGACGCGATCAGAACCCAGACGCGATCAGAACCCAGGTAGCCCGCAACGGCTCCCCGTGGTACAATGAACCCACGTTCGGAAATGCAGCCGGCCGGCTGCTCCCGACATCCTGACCGACTTACGCGATTTCGAGGAGGATTCCCATGAGCAATCGAGTTACGAGGCGAGGTTTTCTACAGGCGGGCGTTGCCACCGGCGCGGCCGTTGCCGTCCCCCATCTTCTCCCGGCCCGGGCGCGGGGCGCCAACGACCGGATCGTGCTCGGCGGCATCGGGGTGGGGAACCAGGGCAGCAGATTGGTGCGCGGCTTCGCGCGGTCGTGCAGCATTGCGGCCATCGCCGACGTGTACCTGCCGCGGGCCGAGGCGTTCGCCAAGCGGGTCAACGCCAACCACGCGTATCAGGATTACCGCAAGCTGCTCGAACACGACGACATCGACGCCGTGGTCGTTGCCACGCCCATCCACTGGCACGCGCTGAACTGCATCCACGCCGCGCAGGCGGGTAAAGACATCTATTGCGAAAAGCCGCTCACCTATTCGATCCTGGAAGGGCGCCGGCTTGTGGAGGCCGTGCGCAAGTACAAACGCGTGCTGCAAACGGGGGTCCAGCAGCGTTCGGGCGGCAGGGAGTACCGCGGCATCATGCACGTGCGCAACGGCACGATCGGGAAGGTGACCCGGGTCCTCGCGAGCAACTTCTACAGCCCCATGGAGCCGAAGTGGCCCGAGCAGGACATTGCCGATGGCCTGGACTGGGACGCGTGGTGCGGCCCGGCCGAACCGCCGCCCTATAACTACGTGATTTGGGACAATCGCAGCAACCCGAGCTGGGTTTCCATCCGCCCGTTCTCCGGCGGCAACATGAGCGACCGGGGCGGGCACGGGCTTGACGTGGCGCAGTGGGGCCTGGGCACCGACGACAGCGGGCCGGAAGAAGTGTGGGTCGAGGGCGACCCGTTCGAGACGATGTACAGCACTCCGGAAAACCCCGGCGGCCGGCAGCGGGGCCCCGGTTCCCCGAAGGTGTACATGAAGTTCCCCGGCGGCGCCGTTTTGGAACTCGGCGGGGGCCCCGGTTGGAGCGGCGTGCGCTTTGTCGGCGAGAAGGGATCGATCACCGTCACCCGCGGCCAATCTATTTCCGATCCCTCCGACCTGATCGCCAGCGCCGTCGAGGATCCCGAAGTGGAAGTCTACCGCAGCCCGGGCCATCACCGCGACTGGCTCGAATGCATCAAGGAGCGGCGCGACCCGGCGGCCCCCGCCGAGGCGGGCCACCGCTCGGCCACCATCTGTAACCTGGGCAATATCGCCCGCTGGGTGAGCGAGGTGACCGGCGAAACCGGACAGCGGCTGCAGTGGGACGCCCGGCGCGAGCGCTTCACCAACAGCCCGGAAGGAAACCAGTTCCTGCACCGGGACGAACGCCAAGCGTACGCGTTGCCGGATCACGTTTAGGCGAGCGGCAGATTGGGACTCACCCGTAGGATGGACATTCCTGTCCGTCGAGCGACAAGACGGGCAAATGTCCATCCTGTGGTGATTCCCGACGGACGGTAATGGCCGTCGTGTCCGTACCGGGCGCGCGGTGCCCAGGCGGGCGGTAGCCGTTCACTAGGGGACGGTCCCAATTTTCGCTGCAGAAAGAACGATTTACCCAATGAGTCGCCGTTTCCGCCGTGAAAATGGGACTGTCCGAAAGCGCCGGGATAAACCGGCATGGAGTTGCGAATGAAAGAGTCGTACAGGGAAGGTCTAGCGAGCCACCCTGGCCCCGAGTCATGCGCCGGGGGCGGTGACGC
>PWXP01000264.1 GCA_003561895.1 Planctomycetaceae bacterium
CGCATCATCGAGGCCATGGACGAACGCGGCCTGAAGTGGGTCATCGCCCATAACTTCACCGCCACGCCCATCGTCCGCCACGCCAGGCGGCTGCTGTTCGAGGAAGGCCTGATTGGCGAGGTCCTGGAAATGCGCGGCCGCGGCAAGGAGGACCGGCGCGCGGGCGGGGAAGACTTGATTGTGCTGGGCACCCACGTGTTCGACATCATGACGTACTTCAAGGGCCGGCCGTCGTGGTGCATCGCCGATTTCACCGTCGAGGGACGCCCGGCAGCGCCGGACGACGTGGGGGAAGCCACCGAGCCGATTGGGCCGGTCGTCGGCGACCGCATGCAAGCCACCTATCGCTATCCCGGCGGATATTACGGCTACTTTGGCAGCATGCGAAACGAGCACGGCGACGGGGGGCGCTGGGGGCTCGACATCTACGGCAGCCGGGGGATCGCCACCCTGCGCATGACCCTCATTCCCACCATCCAATACACCGAGGATCGCGCGTGGGCGCCCGGCATTCGCGATTCGTCCTGGCACCCCCTGCCCGACGCACCCGAAACCGTCTTCGCCGACCCGCAGATCGACCGCAATGCCGTGCTCGTCGACGAGCTGATCGCGGCCATCGAGGAGGACCGGGAGCCGGAACAGAGCATTCGCCAAAGCGGCCGCGACACGGTGGCGACGATCCAAGCCGCCTGGGAGTCCTGCGTTGAAGCCGGGCCCGTGACCCTGCCCTTAGAGGAGTTGGATCACCCTCTGAAGCGCTGGCAGTGAGGTTCCACCGGTTGCGAGGTCGGGCTGGCGCCGCCGACTTGTGTACAACAAGTCGTCAAAGGGCGCTGCGGCCTGAAGAACCGACTTCCCCCGGCATGCGCAGCTCGAACAGCCCGAACAGTTCGTCCTGGCTGAGGCCCAGCTTCCGGCTGCCGCGGGCGCCGGAGAAGATCGTGTCGAACAGCTCGCGCTTCTCCTGCAGGATGTGGTCGATCCGCTCTTCGATGGTGCCGAGCATAAGGAAGCGGGTGACGGTGACGGGGCCGTCGGCCCCGATGCGGTGGGCGCGGTTGATCGCCTGGTCCTCGACGGCCGGGTTCCACCAACGGTCGAACAGGAACACATAGCCGGCGAACTGGAGGTTCAGCCCGACGCCGCCCGCCCCGTAGCTCATCAGCAGGACGCGGCGCGACGGGTCGGAACGGAACCGCTCGATCACTCCGTCGCGCTGCTTCGGCGGGATTTTGCCATGGTACTCCAGCGGGCCGAACCGGCCGAGCCTCCGGGCCAGCCGCCGCAGCGTGCCTACCCACTGGCTGAACACGATGGCCTTGCGCCCGCTGCCGGCCACTTCCTCGAGGTCGGCGGCCAGCCGTTCGAGTTTCGAACTGGCGCCGGTAGCCGGATCGAAGTTGCATATCTGCTTCAGGCGCAGGATCAGCTCGAACACGTGCTGGATGGTCAGTTCGCCGCCCAGGCCGCTCAGGCGGACCCTGCCCTCGTCCTCGGCCAGTTGGTAGGTTTCGCGCTGCTCGGGGGTAAGCTCCAGGTCGGCGTCGCGGAACAGTTTGGGCGGCAGGTCGGTCAGCACGCGGTCCTTGGTGCGGCGCAGCACGTAATCGCGCACCGTGCGGCCCATGCGCCGCGGCTTGAGATCGGGCGACAGAAAGCCGGGCGCCAGGAACTCGAAAATGCCCACCAGGTCTTCCGCGGTGTTTTCGACCGGCGTGCCGGTCATGGCCCAGCTTCGCCGCCGCCGGATGGCCCGCGCCACCTGGCTGGTGGCCCCGGAACGGTTCTTCACCCGCTGCGCCTCGTCGAGCAGGACAAGGTCGAAATGGCCGGGTGGCACGGATTCTGATGGGATGGCAGCAAACGGCTCCCCTTGCTCGGCGACCCGGCCAACCTCCAACACGTCGCGGTCGCGGCAGAGCAGTTCGTAATTGGCGATGCGAACGGCTACGTCGGGCAACTGCCATTGCCACGCCCGCCGGGCGCGGTCGCCCTCGACGGCCATGACGGTCACTTCCGGCGCCCAGAGGGCGAACTCGCGCTGCCAGTTTGAAACCAGCGGCTTCGGGCAAACCAGCAGCACGGTGCGCACCTCGCCGCACCGCAGCAGCAGCCGAATGGCCGTGATGGCCTGCATGGTCTTGCCCAGCCCCATCTCGTCGGCCAGGATGGCCGCATGGCGAGGGTAGAGGAAGGCAACGCCTTCGAACTGGTAGGGAAATGGCTGAAACGGGAACCCCAACGCGCGCTCGGCAAGCAGGCTTTCCAGCGATGGCTGGAGCAGGTATTCCAGGCGGTCCTCCAATTTGACGATGTCGCGCGGGGGGCGGACTCGCGTGCCTCCCTGGCCGGGCAGGAGGCTTGGGGGGATTGCCGGCCGGGAGGCCGGACCGCCGGCCCCGTCGTCGCACTGTTGCGTTGAAGCCGACCCGGCAGGGTCCTCCGGCGGCTCGAACGAAAAGCTCCGAATCCTTACCTTCGGCGTTGCGATACCCACGGCGACGGCCTGCGGTGCCGCCGGCGCGAGCGACTCGCTCGTCAGCGCAACGACCACCTCCGGCACCACCGGTTGGCGGAAGGCCTCGAAGACGGGGCTTTGCCACAGCGCCGGCGGCGGCGGCGTTCCCAACTCCAGGCTCCGCACGGGCGGGCTCTTCGGAGGGCGCCAGGAAAAAACTTTCGGACAAACGCCCGGCGGGGCCGCTCCGCCCGGCGGACGCCCGCCAACCGGCGCGCCGGAAGACCTACCGCGTACCGTCCTCTTGCGCGGGGGAGAGGTCATCGGGCAGCCTTTCTCGCTTCAGAAATCGCCTCGTGAATCCGTCCGAACGGTTCCGTCAGGTCGAACGCCTCGGGCATGCCGGCCAAACGGTCGGCCAGGGCGTCCCGGTCGGCTTCCGAGCAACGTGGCACGCCAAGCCGGCTGCCGCCTACCTCGAACAGGATCAGTTCGCCGTCGGTCGTGCGGTGCGGCCGCATGGAGCCGTTGCCGGCGTGGGCAGCGTCGAGCCGGACGAGGTGAGCGCGGCTTCCACCAGGGGCCGCCACGAACTCGTCATCGGCGTCCGGCGGCAGCACCAGGGCCACCGGTAGTTCAAGGTGTTCGCGCACCGCCAGGGCCGGCTCGCAGTCGGTCAGGACGGCAAGCGGCGTGGTCTTCGCGTGCCGCACCAGGGTGGCGCCAATCTGCTCGCCGTAGAGGAACGGGCCGAGGGAGGGGCCGTACAGGATTCTCTGCGCCCGGTTCGGACGCAACGGCGCCGTGCAGTGGAACTCCAGCGGCCTGCCCAGGCGATTCAGCACCAGGTAACCGCCGAAGAGCCCCTGTTCCGGGTGATCGACCACCGTGAGAAACCCGAGTGTGCACGTCGATGGAGAATGGTCTTGCCGCATATTCCCGGATGTCGATTGCTGGAGTTCACGCTTCCGCGTGCGAAATCGTTGGAGTTGACGCTCTGGCGTGCCGACTTCTTGCCATTCACGCTTCCGTCTGCGAGAGTCGAAAATCGCTTGGCTTCCGGTGCCGTGCCGGACCTGATCTGCCAGATGCGAGGCACGACAGAGACCCTCGGGGCGGATGAGCCGGCGCGCCTGTGGGGGGAATCTGGGCAACAAGCTGGCAGTGACTGCACGCTGGCGGCGGAAGTTCCCCGCGAAACAGGAGCCCCGAGGTGCATCGGGTTGCGCAAGCGGGCGACTTTAGGCGGAGTGTTCCAAATTGCACCCCCCACTCTGAAGAGGGTATCCCGGCCACTTTCAGCGGTTTCGGCCGATTTTCTTCGCTCAACTTCCGCCGGGGCACTCGACAACCGGGTCGCAGTGTGTTTATACTGAAAGAAGCAACTGAAAGGAGCCTAGCTGATGACGCACGACCCGACCCCGTCCCGCCCCCCCCTGTACAGCCAGATCGACGTCTCGCACGAAGCCTATCATCGGCCGGCCGGCCGGCCCCGTGGCGATGGCGGCGATCAGACCCAGTTGCTCCGCGAACTGGTGGCTGCCCAGGATCGGCAGAACGAGTTGCTCGAGGAATTGATTGGCCAGCTTCACGCGAGCCAGCGGCAGCGGGCGAACGAGCTGGGGCAATGGAAGCAGGCGAATCCGCAGTTGGCGCGCCGGTGCCGCCGCGCCGCCCAGGCCTTGGGCAAAGTGCAAACCGAGTTCCTCGACAATATTACGCAGGAGATCAGCGCCAATTTCGATACGCTGGTCGAAGGCGATTTCATGCTCAACGAATTCATCGACCGTTACGGTCCGCGGCTGGCGCACCTGAACGGCCTGCTCCAGGTCCTTTCGCAATTGAGTTCGACGCCCAACCCGACCAATACTCCGAACACTCCGTGACGGTGAA
>PWXP01000061.1 GCA_003561895.1 Planctomycetaceae bacterium
AACTAATCGTAAGCTCCGCCGTTTGCGCCGCTTGTGCGGGACAACGGCGCTACCCTTCCCTCCTTGGGTAGAGGCATTGGCTTGCCGGACTCGGCGGTTACTGGGTCGATCGCCCCGGCAAGTGCTTCACGGTGGAACTTAAGACTGAGCGCCGGGGGAGCGCTTCCGCGCCCCCCGGCTGCTCAGGGATACAACGTAGCAGGCACACGCCGTGTGCCGTCCACCCTCTCTGCCTTCTCCGCCGCCACGCCCCATGCTCCTCTGGCTGCTCGACTACCTGGCCGGCACGGCCGCCGAGCCCGCGCTGGCGGGACTGGCGAAAATTACCATGCGCGCCGCGCTGGCGGCCATGGCGAGCTTCCTCGTGGCCGTGTTGCTCGGGCCGGGGCTGATCGGCTGGTTGCGGGCCCGGTTTCGCGAGCCCATTCTGTCCGACTCCGCCGCCGTCCGCCGCCTACACTCGTACAAAGCCGCCACGCCCACCATGGGCGGCCTGTTCATCGTGGCCGGCCTGCTCGGCGCCACCTGCCTGTTGGCCGATCTGCGCAACCTGCTCCTCCAGGCGGCCTTGCTGCTGGTGCTCGGCCTCGGACTGATCGGCGCCGTCGACGACCTGGTGAAGCTGGGCGGGCGGTGCAATGGGCTTTCGGTGCGCGGGAAACTGGCCGCGCAATTGGCCGTGGCCACGCTGGTAGCCGTCCTCGTGTGGGAACATCACCGCCACCTGCCCGACGGACTGGCGCTCGCCCTGCCGCTGTGGGGGCAGGTGGGCGACCTGGGCATCGCCTTCATTCCCCTGGCCGTCTTGGTTCTGGTGGCCAGCTCCAACGCGGTGAACCTGACCGACGGGCTCGACGGCCTCGCCGGCGGATGCCTGATCTTCACCACCGCCGCCGTGACGGCCGTTACCTACGCCGCCGGCCACGCCGAGATGGCCCAGTACTTGGCCATCCCGCGCATCCCGGGCGCCGGCGAACTGACCGTGCCCGCCGCGGCCCTGGTGGGCGGCATTCTGGGGTTCCTCTGGTTCAACTGCCATCCGGCCCAGGTGTTCATGGGCGATACCGGCGCGTTGCCACTGGGCGGCCTGCTGGGACTGCTGGCACTGGCCGCGCGGCAGGAGTGGCTGCTCGTGGTGGCCGGCGGCGTGTTCGTGGCCGAGGCGGGCAGCGTCATCCTCCAGGTGGGTTCCTTCAAACTCCGCCGGAAACGCATCTTCCGCTGTGCCCCGCTGCACCATCACTTCCAGCTCCTCGGCTGGCCGGAAGGCAAGATTGTCGTCCGCTTCTGGATTGCCGGCGCCCTGTGCGCCCTGGCCGGACTTGCCGCGCTGAAACTGAATATCGACGACGCGCCATGCCCTGAAGGGGCTCAATTCGCCCAACCCAGGGCAACGCCCAGGGAAGTTGGGGGCGATTCCATTGCCTTCGGCCCAACGGGCCAGCCGTTCCGGCGAATGGTTGACCCGCTGGGCCGGGGATGCCGGTCGGCGCATTATCCTCTCCCAGGATGTTGCCCTGGGCTGGGAGAACTCGGGACCTTCGGCCCGAACTGCTGTGGTGCCGATCGCGTTGCCGCGGCGCCAATCGAGGGCACCCAACGATGAGCGCGGCGTCACCGCTTCACATCGTCCTAAGCGGCGGGGGCACGGGCGGGCACCTGTTCCCCGGCCTGGCCACGGCCGAATCTCTCCAGGCGCTGCGGCCCGACGTGCAGATTACCGTGGCCGGCACCGGGCCCGAGTGGCTCGGCCGCTGCGTTGCCGAGACCGGCCACCGCTACCTCCACCTAGCCTGCCGGCCGGTTCCGACACGGCTGCTGGGCCTGATCCGCTTCGCCCTCGACAACCTGGCGTCGTACTATGCCGCCGGCCGATACCTCGCCGCGCATCCGGCGGCGGCCGTGGTCGGGCTGGGCGGCTACGCCAGCGTACCCATGGCCCGCGCCGCCGTGGCGCGCCGCATCCCGCTGGTGCTGCTGGAGCAGAACGCGGTTCCGGGCAAGGCCACCCGGTTCCTGGCCCGCCGCGCCGATGCGGTATGCCTCGCATTCCCCGAGTCGCGCGCCGCGCTGCCCACCTCGTGCCCGGTGCAGCTTACCGGCAACCCGGTGCGCAAGGCGTTTACCGCTGCGGCCGCTCGGCGGGCCGGCCCGCCGCAACTGCTCGTGCTGGGTGGCAGCGGCGGGGCGCAGGCGCTGAACCGGAGGGTGCCCGAGGTGCTCAGCCGGCTCGGGCCGCAGTTGCGCGGCTGGCACGTCGTCCACCAGGCCGGCGCGCACGACGCGCACACCACCGCACACCGCTACACCGCGGCCGGGCTGCGGGCGACGGTGCTCCCCTGGCTCGACGACGTGCCCGCGGCCATGCGGCGAAGTTCCCTTGCCATCGCGCGGGCCGGCGGCACCACCCTGGCCGAACTCGCCGCGGCCGGACTGCCCGCCGTGTTGGTCCCGTATCCGTATGCGGCCGACGATCACCAGCGCGCCAACGCCCGCACATTCTGGGCCGCCGGCGCAGCGGAGGTGGTCCAGCAGGAGGGGGGCCCGGTCCAGTTCGACCGCGCCCTGCACGACGCACTGGCGTACCTGCTAGTCCAGCCCGCCCGGCTTGAGGAAATGCGCACCGCCATGGTGCGCCAGTCGCAGCCCGGCGCAGCCGACACCGTCGCCCGGATTGTGCTCGATCCGGTCCGTGCGGGCCGAACCATTGGCGTCGGTCGGCTGGCAGGAAGGACTACACGCTCGAAAGCGCCTGCCACCTAGCCGCCTCGCGCCGCTCGCAACCCCTGTCGAACGCCGTAGGCGCAAAATCCTTGGCACCCACGAGACCACCTACGCGTTAGTCGGATGAAACCGCTGCGTTTCATTCGGCTCCGACTAGCGGGCGAACCCCGTCTACACGGAAGTGCACGAGGAACCGCGGCTCGTCGTCTTCACACGACTCGGGCGTGGATCGCCGCCGGAGGGCCCGTATCTTCTCGGGGTCGGTCTCTTCCCGGCCCCGGGTCAGCGACAGCCGCTTGCCCGTGTACTCCGGACCTTCCTCGATGAACAAATACGCCGCGTGGGGGTTGGCCTGCACGTTGGCGTGCGAGAGCCGGTCGGCCATGATGAAGGCCAGGGTGCCGTCGTCGTCCGAGTCGAGGAAGTGCGGGCGTGCGTAAACCGCCGCGTTCACCTTGCCGCCGGCGTCGGCCGTGGCCAAAACGCCCACGCCCCGGGTATGCTCGAAATACTCGCTCAGTTTCATGGTGTTCCGTTCCAGTGAAGGAGTTCGTCGGTTGTCCTGCCCTGATCGTTCATGCCGAACGCTCCGCGGAGGTTGCGTTCACAGGAGCACGAGTGAAGGGGCGTACTATTGTATCCAATGCCGCCATCCTCCACGAGGGGTGCACACAGGTAGGGTTCGGCGACATTTTGGTGGCCTTGGCCGCTGGGTCGGCTGGTACGTTGGCGTTTACCCGTGGCCTGGCCGGGGCGGTGATCGGAGTCATGGTCGCTGTGGCGCTGATGCCCCCGTTGGTCGTGTGCGGGATGCTGTTAGGTGCGGGACACTTTGCTCCGGCCTTGGGTGCGTTCTTTCTCTTGGCGGTCAATCTTGTCTGCGTCAATCTGGCAGGAGTCGGCATTTTCCTGCTCCAGGGCGTTCGTCGCCGTAGCTGGTGGGCAGCCGAACGGGCGAAGAAGGCAACCTGGAAAGCAGTCGTGGTTTGGGCAGTGCTGCTTGCCGTGCTGATATTGATGTAAGCGTTCACGGGTCGGAAATTAGCCGCAGGGCGCTAGCCCCGGTTTGCCTAGCTTGAAACAAGAACCGGACGCTAGCGCGTTGCGGCTAATTTCCTGCCGCGACCGAGCACCGGGACGATTTCCGACCCGTGAACGCTTACTGAAAAATGAAACAAGAACCGGACGCTAGCGCGTTGCGGCTAATTTCCTGCCGCGGCCGAGCACCGGGACGATTTCCGACCCGTGAACGCTTACATATTGATTCTGTGGTTGAATCAGCACGTGTAGGGGGTTAGAACATCTGGGGATACGCCCGGCACGAGCAAGTGGAACAAGATCGAACATCGCCTGTTCTGCTTCATGCCTGCGCTGCTGGCATTACTAGCGTTGTTAGCAGCCCGGAAAACCATTGCAGTTTCGACGCTCCCTGATAGCAAAACCTGTGCCGGGAATTGCTGGATGGTTCCCGGGATCTGGCACCCTGCAGCGGGCGACTACCACGCACAGGGCGACCGTCAGCAGCACGAGGCCCAGGAAGCCCAGCGGGAGCAGGAACAGCCAGGCGGCGCCGAGGACGGCGGCAAGCCAGGGCCAGGCGCGGTGGGCGAGGGCGGCGG
>PWXP01000043.1 GCA_003561895.1 Planctomycetaceae bacterium
ACGCGCCGGCCAGATCGCCGCTGACCTTGTCGGCTTCAATATGGCGCTCTCTTGCCGATAAAATGCTGTCTATCCTCCCCAAACGACCCATTCTCCGCCATGTCTAATTAACCCGCACGGCAGTGGCTGATCGGCCAATAAAGCGTCGGCCCGGAAGAATGGTCAAATTAACTAGGCCTGCAAAATCGCTGGCTTGCCCGGGCGGATCGTTGCGCTACTCGCTACACTGATTGCCCTCTCCCTTCTTCTTCTCGCCCCACGTCCGAGAATCCTGAAGCGTGAACTTCAACCGGGTCTCTGCGTTGCGCGCCGCGGGGCCTTGACCCGAGGGGCGCGAAACGGGAGGATAGCCGTCATTGAGACGTGTTCTTACCTGGCAGATGCTCCACCAAACGCGAAAGGACTGACCGCATGGCCTCGAAAACCTTTCTCGCTGTCGACTTAGGCGCGTCGAGCGGGCGCCACCTGGCCGGCCTGCTCGACGGCGGCTCGCTGCAACTCGAAGAAGTGTACCGGTTCGACAACGGCGGCGTCGACCTGGGCGGCACCCTCTACTGGGACCTGCCGCGGCTGTGGGCCGACATCCGCGCCGGCCTCCGCGCCGCGGGAGACCGATGGGGCGACGGGATCGCCGGAGTGGGGGTTGACACGTGGGGCGTCGATTTCGGCCTCCTCGGCCGCGGCGACCAGCTCCTCGGCAACCCCGTCCACTATCGCGACGCGCGGACGAACGGCATCTTCGAGAAGGCCTTCGCCCGGGTGCCCCGCGAGGAAATCTTCCGGCACACCGGCTTGCAGTTCATGCAGTTCAACACGCTGTATCAGTTGCTGGTCATGCGGCTGGAGGGCTCGCCGCTGTTGGAAATGGCCGAAACCATGCTCATGATGCCCGACCTGTTCCACTGGCTGCTGACGGGCGAGAAGTGCAACGAAATGACCAACGCCAGCACCACGCAGTGCTACAACCCGGTGAGCGGCGCCTGGGCCATGGAACTGATCGAGGCGTTCGATCTGCCGGCGGGCATTTTCGGCCCCATCGCGCAGCCGGGCACCGTGCTGGGGCCGTTGCGGCCGGCGCTGGTCGAAGAGAGCGGCCTGGACGCGGCGCAGGTGATCCTGCCGGGCACGCACGACACGGCCAGCGCGGTGATGGCCGTGCCCGCCCAATGCAAGCCCGGCGAAGCGCCCGATTGGTGCTACATCAGCCTGGGCACGTGGGCCCTGATGGGCATCGAGTCGCCGCGGCCGGTCATCAACGAGGCGGTCGCCCGGCTGAACTTCACCAACGAAGGCGGCGTGGGCGGCACCATCCGGCTGCTGAAGAACATCACCGGCATGTGGCTGTTGCAGGAGTGCCGCCGGGTGTGGAGCCAGGGCGACAAGGACTGGGGCTGGGGCGACCTGGATGCCCTGTCGGCCGCCGCCGAGCCGCGCCGGTCGCTCATCGACCCCGACGCGGGCGACTTCCTCGCCCCCGACAACATGCCCGAGGCCATCCGCGACTTCTGCCGCCGGACCTCGCAGCCGGTGCCGGAAGAGGAAGGGGCCGTGCTCCGGTGCGCGCTGGACAGCATCGCGCTGAAGTTCCGCTACATGCTCGGCCGGTGCGAGGAACTGGCCGGCCGGCGGATCGAGACCATCCACATCGTCGGCGGCGGCACGCGCAACCGCCAATTGTGCCAGGCCGCGGCCGACGCCTGCGGCCGCCGGGTGGTGGCCGGACCGGTCGAGGCCACCGCCATCGGCAACGTGATGACGCAGGCGGTAGCCGCCGGCGAGGTGGCCGACATCGCCCAGGCCCGCGAGGTCATCCGCCGCAGCTTCCCCGTCGAGGAATACGAACCCCACGAAACGGCCGCCTGGGACGAGGCCTACGAACGATTCACGTCCCTACTGTAGCAGAAGCCCGCCGGTAGGATGGACATTCCTGTCCGTCAAGCAAAGACTTGTCGGCCGAGCAAAGACGGACAAGAATGTCCATCCTACATGATGGGCAAAGACGGACAAGAATGTCCATCCTACGTGGTGGCAGATTACTTTTTGCCGGTCGCCGGAGTGGGCGCGCCGCTCACTGCAACCTAACGAGGAGAAAACTTATGGTCAACGTCGGAATTGTCGGGCTCGGCTTCATCGGGATGATCCACTATCTGGCCTACCAGAAGACGCGCGGTGCGAAAGTCCGGGCCATCTGCGAGAAGGACCCCAAACGCCTCGCCGGCGATTGGCGGTCCATCAGGGGCAACTTCGGCCCCAAGGGGCAGAAGACCGACCTGACGGGCGTGGCCCAGTACCCGGAAGTCGACGAACTGCTGGCCGACCCCCGCATCGACCTGGTCGACGTGTGCCTGCCCAACGAGTGGCACGCCGACGTGACGACCCGGGCGCTGAGGGCGGGCAAGCACGTGCTGTGCGAGAAGCCCATCGCCACGAAAACGGCCGACGCCGAACGCATGGTGCGCACCGCCCGCGACTGCGGCAAAATGCTCATGATCGCTCACGTGCTCCCCTTCTTTCCCGAGTACCAATTCGCGTACAAGGCCGTTACCGGCGGGCAATACGGCGGGCTGAAGGGCGGGTTCTTCAAACGCATCATCTCCGACCCGCTCTGGCTGCCCGACTACTACAACCCCGACACCACCGGCGGGCCCATGCTCGACCTGCACGTGCACGACGCGCACTTCATCCGCGTGCTGTGCGGCATGCCCGAACGGGTGCAGACGATCGGCTCGCTGCGGGGCGAAGTGGCCGAGCGGTTCGCCAGCCAGTTCGATTACGGCCCCGGCGGGCCCATGGTGACCGCCACCAGCGGCGTGATCGACCAGCAGGGCCGCCCATTCACCCACGCCTTCGAAATCTACCTGGAAAAGGCCACGCTCCAGTTCGACGTGGGCGTGCCGCTAACCGTGTACGACGAGAAGGGCAAGTCGAAGCAGCCGAAGCTCGGCTCGGCCGACCCGGTCGACGCCTTCGTGCCCGAGTTGAACGAAACCGTCCGCGCCGTGCGCACCGGCGAGCCCTCGACCCTGCTGGCCGGCGAGTTGGCCCGCGACGCGCTGGTGCTATGTCGGAAGCAAACGCAATCGCTTAAGCAGCGGAAGGCGGTGAAGGTGTGATCAAAATCGACAAAAACCTCCAACCCTCCGACCTCATCCCCCAACTCACCCGCATGTGGGAGCTTTCGGCCGCGAAAATCCTCGCGATCGAAGAAAAATATCCCCCGGAAGCCGGTACGCCGGTGTTCACCGTCGGCGGACAGTACCAGGCGCAGGGCTGGACGGAATGGACGCAGGGGTTCCAGTTCGGCTCGGCCATCCTGCAGTTCGACGCCACCGGTGAGCAGCGGTTTCTGGAAATCGGGCGCGAGAACACCGTCGCGCGGATGGCCCGGCACGTCACGCACACGGGCGTGCACGACCACGGGTTCAATAACGTCAGCACGTACGGCAACCTGCGGCGGCTGATGCTTGAAGGCCGCATCGAGCACAACCCGCGCGAACTCGACTTCTACGAACTGGCCCTGAAGGCCAGCGGCGCGGTGCAGGCCGCCCGGTGGTCGGAAACGATCGACGGCGACGGGTACATCTGCTCGTTCAACGGCCCGCACTCGCTCTTCTGCGATACGATCCGCTCGCTGCGGTCGCTGGCTGTGGCGCACCAGTTGGGCCACGTGTTGCAGGCCGAGAACGACGCCCGCATCAGCCTGCTCGACCGGCTCGTCCAGCACGCCCGCAGCACGGCCCGGTACAACGTGTATTACGGCGGGGGGCGCGACGCCTACGACGTGCGCGGCCGCGTGGCCCACGAAAGCATCTTCAACTGCGCCGACGGCCGGTACCGGTGCCCCAGCACGCAGCAGGGCTACTCGCCGTTTTCCACGTGGACCCGCGGGCTGGCGTGGATCATGGCCGGCTATCCCGAGGAACTCGAATGGCTGGAAACCCGGCCCGACGACGAGCTGGAACCCTTCGGCGGCCGGGCCGAAATCGAGCAGATGATGCTCCGCGCAGCCACCGCGGCGTGCGACTTCTACCTGGAAAACACGCCCACCGACGGCGTGCCGTACTGGGATACCGGCGCGCCGGGTCTGGTTCACCTGGCCGACTACCTCGACCGCCCCGCCGATCCGTTCAACGAGCACGAACCGGTCGACAGTTCCGCCGCGGCCATCGCCTGCCAGGGCCTCTTGCGCCTCGGCCGCTATCTTACCCGCCGCGGCGACGCCGAGGCCGGCGTCCGCTACCGCCAGGCCGGGCTTACCGTGCTGCGCACGCTGCTGGGGGAACCGTACCTGAGCACCGGCGCCGCGCACCAGGGCCTGCTGCTGCACGCCGTGTACCA
>PWXP01000374.1 GCA_003561895.1 Planctomycetaceae bacterium
CCCGGCGATACGGGGCCTGCCGGTCGCTGCGGATGCGCACTTCGAGCGGCTCCGCCCCGGCCCGGCGGCGGCGGCCTTCGTAGGCGATCATCTCGCCCAAGGCGTCGGGGTCGAAGGGGCGCCCCGCCACGACGATTTCGCCCTCGGGCAGCACGTTCACCACGATGCGCCGGGTGGTATCGGCCGGGTCGGTGTCCTCGCCGGTCTGCGCGCCGGGCAGGTCCAGCTCGATATCCAACTCCTGCCGGGCCAGGTGGCTCGACACCAGGAAGAAGATAATCAGCAGGAACACCACGTCGATCATGGGCGTCATGTTGAAGCCCAGGCTGCCGCGGGCAAGGTTGTTGGGCACGCGCATTATTGGGCTCCTCGAACACGCGAAGGGGACAGTCCCATTTTCGCGGCGTCACGGGGGGCCGGTGGGGCGAGCGGGCCGGTGTGCCGCGAAAATCGGGATAGTCCCCCGGCAATGGCAAAATTGTTGGGCACGCGCATTATTGGGCTCCGGCGGGGGGGGCGGCGGGCGGAACCGGCGGCGCCTTCGCTCGCCGCGGGCCGGCCTCCTGCCGCTTCAGCGGGCGGAACACGTGCTGCGCCACGTATGCCGCTTCCGCCACAAGTTGGTCCACCCGGTTGCGGAAGATGGCGAACGCGCCCAGCGCCGGAATGGCCACGATCAGCCCCAGCACGGTCGTCACCAGGGCCAGGTAAATGCCCTCGGCCAGGTCGCCCGCCCGGGCCGCGCCCTGCGTGGCCGCCACCTCGCGGAACGCGAAGATCATACCCACCACCGTCCCCAGCAGCCCGAGCATCGGCGCAATGTTGCCGATGACCGACAGGTATTCGATCTTGCGGAACAGTCGGGCCGATTGGTCGGCCATGGCGTCTTCGAGGGCCTTTTCGGCGGCGGGCCAGCCGCCTTCGGCCTCGCTGAGGCCCGCGTCGAGCACGAACGCCAGGAAGCTCGGCTGCTGCCGGCACCGCTCGATGGCAAGGCTCGGCTTGCCCGCCGTGAGAAGCTGGAACACGTCGTCGGCCAGCCCCGGCGGCATGAGCACCGGCTCGCGGAGCGTCATCAGGTGCTCGACCACCAGGGCCA
Source organism: Planctomycetaceae bacterium (assembly GCA_003561895.1). Lineage (GTDB taxonomy): Bacteria > Planctomycetota > Planctomycetia > Pirellulales > Thermoguttaceae > PWXP01. Next base: position 1,100 of record PWXP01000374.1, read on the forward strand.
CGGCCGCCAGCGACAGCAACAGGATGAGCATGCCCACTACCCCGCCGGCGCCGAGGATCTCCCACAGCGTTTCCCCCTCCGGGCCGGACGGCTGCCCGGCTGGATCTGCGTCCGGCGCCTCGGGGGAGGCAACCGGCGGCATAGGGGGGGCCTCCTGTGCCGCGGCCGGCACGGCAAGGGAGCACAGTAGTAAACCAATCAGTATTCTTGCAAGCATGGAACGCTCTTGTTCAATCGGTGTCGTGCGCGCGGCCGCAAGGTGTGGGATAGGCTTCCAGCCTGTCAGTGGAAAGCGACAGGCTGGAAGCCTATCCCACGAAATGCTTCGAGTGACCCCTATTCGTTGTTTCTTAGCCTCGTTTCTTAGCCTCGCCTTGGCTAGCGACAGGCTGGAAGCCTATCCCACGAAATGCCTCGGGTGACCCCTATTCGTTGTTTCTTAGCCTCGTTTCTTAGCCTCGCCTTGGCTAGCGACAGGCTGGAAGCCTATCCCACGAAATGCTTCGAGTGACCCCTATTCGTTGTTTCTTAGTCTCGCCTTGGCTAGCGACAGGCTGGAAGCCTATCCCACGAAATGCCTCGGGTGACCCCTATTCGTTGCTCCTTAGTCTCGACTTGGCTTCGGCCACGATGCGGGGCTGGTCCGGGTAATCGTCGACTAGTTCATGGTACAACCGCGCGGCGTGGTCGGCATGGCCGGTCCTTTCCAACGCCCGGGCGGCCTCCAGGGCGGCGCGGGCGGCCAGGGGGCGCTGCCGGGGGTACACAATGGCCACCCGCAGCAGGCTCAGCGCGGCCTGCTCGTACTCGCCCGCCCCGGCCTGCGCCTGCCCCAGGGCGAAGTACGGGCCCGCCCGCAGCGCCTCGGGTATCGCCTCGATCGCCCGCAACCACCGGGCGCGCTGCGCCGGGGTCGATTGCAACCCGTCGACGCGCCACCCCTGCGCTTCGGCCAGCCGGGCCACGCGCGGATCGGTTGTGTGTTGCAGTTCGCGCAGTCGCGCGGCCGCCTTTGGCCGTAGCGAGGTGCTCAACAGGTGGCTCGCGCCGAGCAGCACCGCCGCCGGTTGGTCGGAGTTCAGCCACTGCCGGGCGGCCTGCTCCAGGGCCGCGTCGGGCGGGCCCGGCACCCAACCGAGCGGGATGCAGTCGAAATGCGGCGTGGCGGGGTCGTCCTCGACAAGCAACAGGAAGAACGTGCCGGCCTCGGCCGGGCGGCCCAGCGCATCGTAGCAGCGAACCGCCTGCGCCAGGATCTCGCGCCGCACCCACCGGCGGCCCTCCGCGTCAAGCGCCTCGCGGTACATCGCCAGCGCGGGGGCGAACTCGCCCCGGCCGAACCGCTCGTCGGCCTCCACGTGCTCCGGCACGCGCGGGGTGCGGACCTCGACCACTTGCTCCGACGGGAACTGCCGCGTGGCGCCGCCGGGCAGTTCCACGGTTATTTCGCGGCCCGTGTAGTCGACAACCTTCCCCGTCACCCGCGTCTGGCCGCCGGCCCTGCCGCGCAGCGTCACCGTATCCTCAGCGGCCAGGGGCGAGGCGAACAGCAGGGCCAGGAACCACGCGGCACGGTTTCGAGGGGATGGCACATTCATGGAGCCGGGGCGAATTGGGAAACGTCGATGTACGTGTGTTGGCCGCCGTTCTGCTCGGCAAGTTGCACCAGGAAGTTCCGCGGATTCTGCTGCGGCCCAAAACCGAACTCGATGGCGTGAATGGTAATGCCCCGCGCGCGGCGGCGGAGCTGCTCGAGTTGGTTGGGCCACAGCCGCGGCTCGTCGGCGTCGGTCAGGAAGAAGATGACGTCGGGCTGCAGGGCGATGGCCGCCCGCAGCGCGCCCTCGTGCTCGGTGCCGCCGTCGGCCGTGATGCCCCGCACGAACCGGGCGGCCAGTTCCTTGTTCCGGTCGGTCGCGAAAAACAGGCGGTTCGACTCGCCCTTCGGGCTGAAAATCCAGTTCCGATGGTTGTAGAAGATGACCTGAAACTGGTGCGACCGGTCGAGCTGGTCCAGGCTTTCCAGCAGTTGCGCCGCCGCCGCCATCAACGGCCGGTTGTTCATCCAACCCATGCTCCCCGACCGGTCGAACAAGTACACGAACCGGCTCCCTTCGCCTTCGATGCCGAACAGCCGGGTTCGGGCCTTCCCGCCGATGGGCCCCAGCCCGCGGCTGGGCCCTTCCTCGGCGCCCTGCGCGGTGCCGATGCCGCCGCCTTCGAGGTCGCCCGGGCCGAGCCGGGCGAACGCCTCCGGCAGGGCGGCCGTGGGGTCCAGCGCCGGGGTGTCGCTCAGCAGGTCGTCGATGGGCGGGCCGCCGCGCGATTCGGCCGCATCCGTTTGGTGCGCGTCGGCGCCGCCGGCCTCGCCCTCGAAGTAATCCTCGCCCGCCTCGGTGTGCCGCAGCACGATACCCACCTCGGCGGCCCGTTCGACGGCCGCCCCTTGCGGGGTGTTCCAGCGCAGGCCCACCGCCAGCACAATCAGCAAGGCCATGTGCAACACCAAGGAGATAACCCAGCTTGGCAGCGAGGGACGCACGGATTGCATCGCGACAAAAATCTCCGTATAACCGTTCACCGGCGACAACCCCAATTCGCGCGGCGGAAAACGCGTTCCTTCTGGATAACGTCTATTTCGCCGCGAAAATGGGACTTTCGCCTTTGGCCTGGTCCGAATGGGCCAGAAATCTACCCTACCGTGCCCTCGGAAACCCCTGCTAACGGCCACATCGACATCGGGGCTGTTCGCCTTGGCGACCGTCGGCGAAAGCGGGCGGGCAACGACGCCTCAGGGCATTCCTTTCATTTTAAGCGGTGCCGCGCCCCGCCGTCAACGTGAGTTCCCCCAACCCTGTGTCCCCATGCTTGACCACCTTGGCCGTGCACTGGTAAATTGGTCTTCTGCCCGCTTTGGGCGGCTCGGTCGATTTTGAACCAGCCACGCGTCACGGCGCCGCGGCGCAGCCAAGGAGACCCACCCATGCGTCCACGTCCTGCCCTTTCATCCTGTTCCGGCTGTTCCCCCACCCTCGGCCGGCGGCGCTTCCTGCAGGGAAGCGGCGCGGCGCTGGCGGGCCTTGCCCTTGGCGGGCTGGCGCCGCGGGCTTGGGCTGAAGAAGGTCCGCGGCTGCGCCGGGGGCGCGCGCAGACGCCCGAAGAGGCCAAGCGCGAATTGGAGGAGTTCAAGGCCTCGTTTTCCAACTTGGAAGGCTGGGAGGAGCGCAAGGCGCGCGTCCGCCAAGGGTTCTTGGAAGGGGCAAAGCTTTGCCCCCTGCCCGAAAAGACGCCACTGGAGCCGCTGTTCTTCGATAAGCGCGAGTACGAAGGTTACTCGGCCGAAAGCGCGGCCATCCAGAGCTGGCCCGGATTCTACGTAACCGGCACGCTGTACCGGCCCCTGGGTATGGAGCCGCCTTACGCGGGCGTGCTCTCGGCGCACGGGCACGGCGGGCGGTTCCGCGCCGGGCGGCAGATCCGATGCGCCGTGCTCGCCCGCATGGGCGCCGTCGTGTTCCATTACGACATGGTCGGCTACGGCGACTCGGAGGAGGCCGGCTGGTCGCACCGCGACACGCCCGAGGTGCTGCGCCTGCAAACCTGGAACAGCATCCGCGCGATGGACTTCCTCGAGTCGCTCGACGGGGTCGATCCGAAGCGGCTCGGCATGACGGGCAATTCTGGGGGCGCGTCACAGACGTTCATGCTTTCGGCGATCGACGAGCGGGTGGCCGTCTCGGCGCCGAGCTGCCAGATTTCCGCTCACTTCTTCGGCGGCTGCGTTTGCGAAAGCGGCATGCCGGTCCACTGGGGTCCCACTCACAAGACCAACAACGCCGAGATCGCCGCGCTGACGGTGCCGCGGCCCCAGTTGATCCTGTCCAACGGCGACGACTGGACGAAGTTCACCCCGGTGACCGAGTTCCCGTACATCCAGCACGTCTACAGCCTGTACGGCGTTGCCGACAAGGTACAAAACGCGCACTTCCCCCACGAGCGCCACGATTACGGGCCGTCGAAGCGGATGGCCGCCTACCCGTTCTTCGTCCGCTACCTCGAACTGGACGGCGAGCGGCCGTGGGGCGGGCGCCATGGGATCGTCGACGAATCGTTCGTGACTATAGAAACCGAAGAGCAGATGCACGTGTTCGGTCCCGACAACCCCTACCCCGACGACGCCGTGGCGCCCAATACGCCGCTGCCGTAACAGGAGAACCAACCATGTTCAATACCAAGCGAAGGTACCTGGCGAACGGCCCGAGAGCCATTGCCCTGCTGTTGGCCGGCGCCCTGCTCGGTTGCGCCCCCGCAGCGCCGGCCGGTGAGGCCCCGGCCGTCCCCGAAAGCTACTTCGAGTACGAGTACGAAAAGGTCTTCGACTATTACGTCATCCAGGCTTGGCGCGGGCTCGACGACCCGGTGCCCGCGTACACGCCAAAGATGGTGGCGCGGCATACGGAACTGGTGGGCAAGCTCCCGTGGGTCAGCCCGACCGCCAGCGCCGATGAGAACATGGTGTTGGGCCGCACGCCCGGTTGGCCGAAGAACCCCGACTGGCCCGGTGACCCGGAAATCCCCTCGCTGCCCATGTACGGTTACCAGATCACCGATCCGGACGTCGAGGGCGAGAAGGTAAAGGTGGTCCTGTCCGCGCAGAACCACTCGACCGAGTTCACCGGCAGTTGGGTGCTGGAGGGGATGGTGAACTTCCTCGCCGGCAGCGACCCGCGGGCGATGTTCCTGCGCAGGGAGGCCGTCTTTTACGTGTATCCCGACGTCAACCCGGAGGGGCGCTACCAGGCCGTGCACCGCATCGACCTGGAGGCCGCGCCGGACCCGAACGCGGGAACGAACATGCGCAAGCGGGGCAACCCGCAACTGTACGCCGCCGGCGAGCGCGACCACAACCGGGTGTGGACGACGCGAGGGCGGTTCGCGACGGTCGACACGATCACCGCGGCGATGAAGAAGGACACCGGCGGGCGGGCCGATTACTTCTGGGACATGCACGGCCCGCAGGAGCCGCCCAACTGGCGCTCGCCGCTGCTGGAAGCCCGCATCAACGACTATGCCGTCGCGCTGATGAAGCGGGAACCCGACGTGCTCCGTTGCGGGCCGCCGGGGAGCTTCAAGCGCAACGTGGCCGGCGGCCCGCCGGGGAAGATGTCGCTCTGGGCGGCCAGCGCAGAGGGGCTCAGCGCGACCTACCCCTATGTGTACGAGCCGGGCGGGTGGACCCGCCAGCGGCTGATCGACGCCGGCCGCAACCTGGCGCTGGCACTGCACGACGTGCTGGCGGCCGAATAGGGTGCGCGTAACCGTTCACCGCGGCTGTCCCAATTTTCGCGGCGCAAAGGATAAGTTGTGCCATCGCCGAGCCGCTGACGCCGCGAAGGGAACTCGCCTATCCGCCTATTCTGGACGCTTAACCGGCGCGGTGCAAGATGTCAGAACCCATTTGCCCCCCGGCCCAGGGTCGTTATACTGCCTGTTTTGAACATCGCCCTGTTTTGAACATCGCCCGCCCCCCGCAATTTTACCTGCCGAACCCCCTGAGGGAACCTCCTGCCGTGACCATTCTTGAAGCGCTCAACGAATACCTCGACGCCAACGGTGTCGCCCCCGAAACCCTCCAGGCCGTGGCCGAGATCAGCCACCTGCGGGAACTGGAGGCCGGGGAACTCCTGTTCCGTGCCGACCAGAAGTCGAACCGGCTTTACATTGTTCTTGAGGGGCAGGTTGACGTTCAATATCTGATGCCCAGCGGCATGCGGCGAACCTTCGACACGTTGAAGCCGGGCGATTTCGGCGTGTGGTCGGCCGTCGTCGAGCCGCACACCACCTCGTCGATCGGTCTGTGCCGCATCCCGACGAAGGTCGTCGCCGTCGAGGCGGAGCCCCTGCGCGCGCTCTGCCGCAAAGACACCGACTTCGGCTTCCGACTGATGAAGCAGATGGCCCGGGTCATCCGCCGCCGCCTCCGCGCCGCCCGGCAGCAGATTGCCGAGACGGAGTAGGCGGCGCGGAGCGAAAACCGCCAACCAAAGACATTATTGGGCTTCGCTATCCCTCAGCCCGGAGCGAGCCGTTCGAGCCGCTCCTCGAGGGCCTCCTGCCCGGTGAGGAACCGGAACTCGACGCATAGCGCCCAAAGCGGGAGCGAGCCGAGCCGGTCGGCGCCGATTTTGACGAGGTCCTTGTGCGTACAAACGGCGGCCGCCGCCTCAAGCTGCTCGGCCCACGCGGCCAGCGATTGGATGTCGGACGGCGTGTATCGGTGATGGTCGGGAAAGGCCCGCCACCCGACCGGCCGCACGCCCGACCGCTCGAGCGTGTGCCGGAAGCCGGCCGGGTTGCCGAGGGCGCAGAACGCGGCAACCGGTTTGCTGTGAAGCCAATCGAGGGATGGTGTTTCGCCGGAGGTGGAACGTAATCCGACGGGCACGTGAGACGCTTCTGCGCAAACTGCCCCGGGCGCCACCTGCCGTACGCGGTCCCAAAGGCTTTGGCGCCGCGCCGGATCGAGCATATCGGCCCGGCTGAGGACGACCACGTCGGCCCGTCCCAGCGCCGCCGCCGGCTCGCGCAAGGTTCCCCGGGGGAAGAGGGCTCCGTAGCCGAACGGCTCGCACGCGTCCAAGAGCACCAGATCCAGGTTCCGGGCGATGCGGCGGTGCTGGAAGGCGTCGTCGAGCAGGATCAGCCGGCAGCCGGTCTGCTCGATGGCCCGGCGCGCGGCGGCCACCCGGTCGGGGCTTTGGAAGTGCGGGACGCCGGGCAATTTTTGGGCCAGTTCGAGCGCCTCGTCATTGGGCGAGCCGGCCTCGGCCCCGTAGCCGCGGCTGACCAACGCGATCCGAACGCCACGGCTTTGGAACCACCGCGCGAGCCACTCGACCATGGGCGTTTTGCCGGTGCCGCCGAGGGTGAGGTTCCCCACGCTGACCACCGGCGCCGCCACCCGGTGCACGGGGGCGAATCGCCAATCGTAACCTCGGTTGCGGGCGCGGACTGCGAGCGAATACCCCAGCGCGGCCAAGCGCAGCCCACCGCGCAGCAACGCAGCGCCGAACCCGCGCCGGCGGCCGCTGACGATGTCGTGGAATGTTTGGGGGTCCAGCACGGGCGCGGTTTCCGTTGGTGCGACGCAGGTAGCCAATTGACCACGGCTCCGGGCGGGGCAAGCCCGCCGGTGGCCTTGCTTGGCGTGCGGGCCGGCTACCGTAGCTGACTGACCAGCGCTGCGGGCCGGGCAAGCCGGCCGGTGGCGGAAACGGGATGTTTCAAGGCTGCTCGAACAGCGCGTCGACGAACGGGTCGGGTTCGAACAGCGCCAGGTCGTCGGCCTTCTCGCCCACGCCTACATATTTCACCGGCAGCCCCACCTGCCGGCGGATGGCGACGATCACGCCGCCCTTGGCCGTGCCGTCGAGCTTCGCCAGCACAATGCCGGTGCACTGGACCGCGTCGGTGAAGTGCTTCGCCTGGCTGATGCCGTTCTGGCCGGTGGTGGCATCGAGCACCAGGAGCACCTCGTGCGGGGCGCCGGGCACCTGCTTTCCCAGCACGCGGTGGATCTTCGTGAGCTGCTGCATGAGGCCCTGCTGCGTCTGGAGCCGGCCAGCCGTGTCGACGATGGCCACGTCGAGGCCGTCCTCGAGCGCCTTGGCGACCGTGCGGTGGGCGACGCTGGCCGGATCGCTTCCCTGGGGGCCCGTGACGATTTCCGCCCCCAACCGGCCGGCCCAAATGCCGAGCTGTTCGACGGCCGCGGCGCGGAAGGTGTCGGCCGCGCCGAGCACCACCCGCCGCCCCTGGTCGCCGAACATCTTTGTCAGCTTGGCAATCGTCGTGGTTTTCCCGCAGCCGTTCACCCCGCACACCATGATGACGGTCGGGCCGTCGGTGGCGAAGCGGATGGGATCGGGCGGCTGGGCCAGCAACTCCTTCAGTTTTCGCCGGATCGCACCGATCAGCTCGTCCATGTCGACCACGCGGGCGCGGAACTGCGTGCCGAGGTCGTCGACGATCTCCTGGGCGGCCTGCACGCCCATGTCGGTCTTGATAAGCGACTCGAACAACTCTTCGAGCACCGTCTCGTCGACCAAGCGCCCCTCGGCCTTGAACAAGTCGCGGATGTCGGTATTGAGCAACTGCGTGGTCTTCTGCAGGCCGCGCTTGAATTGGTCAAATAGTCCCATGGTCGTTGCCTTCGGTTTTCTTCATCAGCCGGTCCAAAATTCCATTGACGAACTGGGAACTGCGGGCCGTTCCGTACCGCTTGGCCAACTCGACCGCTTCATCCACCACGACGCGCTGGGGGGTGTCGGTGTGCAGCAGTTCGTAGGCGCCGAGCCGCAGGACGTTCCGGTCGGTCGCCGCCATGCGCGCCAGGGTCCAGTGCTCGGCCGTTTGCTCCAGCAGCGGGTCGATTTCCGCCCGGTTCCGCCGAACACCGGCCACCAGTTCCTGGGCGAACTCGTACAGGTCGGGGTCCAGGCGGCGGCGCAGGAAGCGGTCGCGGGCCCCGGGGTCGCCGCCGGGGTTCAGGTCGTCCTGGTACAACACCTGAAAGGCGACTTCGCGAGCACGGCTGCGTCGGGACATGGTAGTTGTTGGTTGCTGGGGATAGGGTGGGTGGTTCCGGCTGTCTGAGCAGCCGGGTTCGCCCACGCGGCGGTTCTGGGCGCGTGGGTGAACCCGGCCGCTACAGCGTCCAGAACCACCCTACGAATGTTTGTGTTACTGCGGCAGTTTTCCGAGCAGGTCGGCCATTTCCACCCTACGAATGTTTGTGTTACTGCGGCAGTTTTCCGAGCAGGTCGGCCATTTCCAGCGCGGCCAGGGCGCAGTCGATGCCTTTGTTGCCGACCACCTTCCGGGCGGCGTCCTTGCCGCTGGTCGCCTCGCCGCCGGAGCGGGCGACGGCCTGCTCCAGGCTGTTACAAGTGAGCACGCCGAACAGGGCCGGTACGCCGGTTTCCATGCCGATCTGCGCCAGGGCGTTGCCCACCGCCCGGTTGATGTGTTGGTCGTGCGTCGTCTCGCCGCGGATCACCGCGCCGAGGCACAGCACGGCGGCATAGCGGCCCGAGCGGGCCATGCGCATGGCCACGGTGGGAATTTCGTAGGTCCCCGGCACCCAGGCCACGTCGATCCGCCCGTCGGCAACGCCGCGGTCGACAAGCGTCTGCACGGCCCCGTCGAGCAACCGCCGGGTGATGGTCTCGTTGAACCGGGCTACGACGATGGCAAACCGCCACTCGGCCGCCGTCGAACAACCTTCGAAAACATTCGGCATGGTCTTCAATAGGCCTGAATCAACCGGTGCAGTCGGGCGATTCCTGGGGGGGCCGCCCGCACGCCGGGGTTGGTGCGGGTTGTCACTTCATGTTCATGCTCATGAGGAACTCGGCGTTCGACTGGGTCTTTTCGAGCCGGCTGACGAGCAGTTCCATGGCGTCGGGAGGGTTCATGTCGGCCAGCACGCGGCGCAGCACGCATACCCGCCGGTGTTCCTCCGGGTCCAGGAGCATTTCCTCGCGGCGGGTGCCGCTGCGGTTGATGTCGATGGCCGGCCAGATGCGGCGGTCGACCAGCTTCCGGTCGAGCGAGATCTCCTGGTTGCCCGTCCCCTTGAACTCCTCGAAGATCACCTCGTCCATGCGGCTGCCGGTATCGACCAGGGCGGTGCCGATGATGGTGAGCGAGCCGCCCTCCTCGACCTTCCGGGCCGAGCCGAAGAACCGCTTGGGCCGCTGCAGGGCGTTCGCGTCGAGCCCGCCCGAAAGCAGCTTGCCCGAGTTGGGGCACTCGGCGTTCCACGCGCGGGCGAGCCGGGTGATGGAGTCGAGGAAAATCAGTACGTCGGTGCCGAATTCGACCATGCGTTTGGCCTTTTCGAGCACCATTTCGGCCACCTGCACGTGCCGGGCCGAGTTCTCGTCGAAGGTGGAGCTGATGACTTCGCAGTTGGGGCCTTTGACCTGCCGCTCCATGTCGGTCACTTCTTCCGGCCGTTCGTCAATCAGCAGCATGAAGACGTACAGGTCGGGGTAGTTCGTCAGGGCCGCCTGGGCCATCTTCTGCAGGAGGATAGTCTTGCCGGCGCGGGGGGGGCTGACGATCAGCCCCCGTTGCCCGAACCCGATCGGCACGATCAAGTCGACCACCCGCATGCTGACCTCGTCCGGCGTGGTCTCCATCCGGACGCGCTCGTCGGGATGCAGCGGCGTGAGATCGTCGAACTGCACCTTGCCGGAGAGCAGGTTCGGGTCCTGGTAGTTGATAGCCTCGACCCGCAGCAGGGCGAAGTAGCGTTCGTTTTCCTTCGGCGGGCGAATCTGGCCGGACACAGTCGCGCCGGTCTTCAGCCCGAAGCGGCGGATCTGGCTGGGGGAGACGTAAATGTCGTCCGGGCAGGACAGGTAGTGGTACTCGGGGCTGCGGAGAAAGCCGAACCCGTCGGGCAGGATCTCCAGCGTGCCCTCGCCGTAGATCAGGCCGTTGAGCTTGATCCGCTCTTTGAGGATCTTGAACACCAGGTCCTGCTTCTTCATGCCGGTGTAATCGGTGAGGTTCTCCTTGCGGGCCTCCTCGATCAGTTCGGCCATCGACATACGCTGGAGTTCGGCCACGTGGGTATCGCCCGGGTCCTTGGCCAACTGGTAGCGCTTTTCGAGCTGCGCCTTGGGCAAGTGACCGCTCTCGGCGATGATCTCCTCGGCCAGGGACAGGGGGTCTTCCTCATCGTAGGTACTCCGGCCGTCGGCCCTCGGCGAGTCGGCCTCAGGAGCGGCAAAGGCATGGCGGGGAATGGGCGGCTTGCCGTCCGCCCTGGGCGCGCGGTCGGTCGGCTGCCGCGAGTCGTTCTCCTCGGCGGCCCATTTGGATAAGCGGGAGTGTGGCATGGTTCTCGTACTCCGAAAAGGTGGAGAATCGTCACGCAGACGGTGACCAAGGTGGGTTGTCGTGTTCCGCGAGCGATGCCCAAAACTGCTCGACCTGAGCCCGGGTCTGCTGCGGGGTTCCGGAATTGTCGATGGACACGTCGGCGCGGGCGCGTTTGACGTGCAGGGGTAGCTGGGCGGCCTCGCGGCGGGCGACATCCTGTTCGGTCCATCCCCGCGCCGCGGCCCGCGCCAGCCGAAGCTCGCGCGCCGCGTCGACAAAAATCAGTCTATCACATAGCCTATCCCAACCGGCCTCCAAAAGCAATGGGGCGTCCAGCACCACCGCCGGATATTTTCGGGCGGCAAGTTCCTCTTGTTCGTCGGCAAGCCGTCTGGCTATTCGCGGGTGGAGCAGATTTTCGAGGAATTGGCGCTCTTGCTCCCCCGCGGGCGGGGGCGCAAACACGATCTCGGCTACCCGCGAGCGGTCGACCCGCCCGTCCGGTTCCAAAATATCGCCCCCCCAGCGGCACCGCAAGGCCTCCCGGACCGCCCTGTCGTCCAGAACTTCGTGACCTGCCCGGTCGGCATCGAGCAGCCCGGCCCCCAACTCGGTCAACTGCCGGGCGACCAGGCTCTTTCCGCTGGCCACGCCCCCCAAAATACCTATTTTGTGCATATCGTTTCTTTCTCCGCCGAGTCATGCTCAATAATGCTCTTACTGTATACCGGTATCGGAATCTCGTCGGCAAGCAGTTTCGGTCGGCCGGTTCCACGCCGCGGGTGGAACGCGCTACCAGTCCGGCAAGGGGGCGAGCCTTAGCGGCGATTGGGGGGGCACTTGCCGTGCCATAGCCGCCCGAAATTGCCGAGAACCTTTTCGTGGGCCATTGCGAGGCAGACGCCCGAGCATTAGACCTGTTTCGCGACTTTGTCGACCTCGGGGGCATTTCCGCTAGAACCCCCACCTGTGATTGGCACGCATTTGCCACCCCGCAACCCCAATTTCCTACCCTATTTATCCCGGTCTGCCCCCCGGCTTTCCGCCGAGCCGGAGGTTCGGTTAAACTACGATACGGGGGGCGACAATTCCCTCACCGGCTTCGACCGGTTCGGCCGCGTGGTCGATCACGTGTGGGAGCAGTACGGCGGGCAGCAGCCCGCGGCGGTCGATCGGTTCCAGTACGGCTACGATTCGGCCGGAAACCGGGTGTGGAGGAAGAACGTGGTTGCGCACGGGGAAAGCCTCGCGTTCGACGAAGTGTACGGACTGGACGACCTCGGCCGGCTCATCGCCGCCGAGCGCGGATACCTGCAATCGATCGATCCGGTGTCGCTCACCGCGCGGGCGTTCGAGCAGGAGTGGGGCCTCGACGGCACGGGCAACTGGGCCGAGTTCAACGAAGACCTCGACGGCACGGGCTGGGACCTTCAGCAGACGCGCGAGCACAACGCCGCCAACGAAGTCACCGGCGCCACCGATTGGGCCGCGCCCGCCCACGACCGCGCGGGCAACATGACCGCCATGCCCAAGCCTGCCAGCCCGGCCGACGCGCTGGACGCCACCTACGACGCCTGGAACCGGCTGGTCGACGTGAGCGAGGGCGGCGTGCTGATTGCGAAGTTCTCCTACGACGCCGCCGGCCGGCGCATCCTCCAGCAGCTTGCCGACGCGCAGGAGCCGGACCAGTACATCCACTACTTCCATTCCGGCCAGCAGGTGGTGGAAACCCGCGCAACCAATCTCCCTCTCCCTCCGGGAGAGGGCTGGGGTGAGGGCCTATCTTTACCCGACCCCGCGCAGCTCGACCCGGCGTACCAGTTCGTCTGGAGCCCCCGGTACATCGACGCGCTCATTCTTCGCGACCAGTACGACGGGCAAGGCCAGTTGGACCCCGGCGCCCGGCTGTTCTACCTGGCCGACGCGAACCACAACGTCACCGCCCTGGTCGGCCTGGTGGAAACCGAGCCCGACGTCTTCGAGTGGCAGGTGGTCGAGCGCTACGTCTACAGCCCGTACGGCCACGTGACCATCTACACGCCCGACTGGTCCGCCACTCGCGCCGAATCGGCCTTTGACAACACGACCCTCTACACCGGCCGCGAGTTCGACCCCTCTACCGGCCTCTACTACTACCGCGCCCGCTACTACCATGCTCAACTCGGCCAGTTCATCAGCCGCGACCCGATCGGGTATGAGGCGGGGGACGTGAATCTGTATCGGTATGTGGGGAATCGGCCACTCGATGCAATTGACCCCACCGGCCAGCAGTCTATTCAGGCGCAAACAGCTTTCTTGGCCACTAAAGTTGGCGCCGCTGCTGGTGCTCATCAGAAGGCACTTCAAAAGGTAACAACGTCAGCGGAACACCTTAAGCACGCGCTCTCCAATCCTAAGAACTTGAAGACGATCCAGGCGGCACAACAGCGTCTAACTGCCGACATGAGGGAAGCAGCGCGCAAGTACAAGGCGTTCAAGGACTGCGTTGACTTCTTCACGCAATGGTTGAAGACACCTGGTGTAACGGTCAGTCAACAACATACCACGAAAGTGAATACTCTAGTCGATCAAGCAGCCACGAGTACAACTCAGGGCGCACAGTATGCCAATCGCCTACTGTCAATAGATCCGAATAGGCTCAATCATATCTTTAATCGGCCAGGCCACAATTTGGATACACTCGTTCGTAAGTCTGGTGATATTCCTTCGGCCTTCATGAAAGTTCAAGATACCATTCGCGAGCACGTTGTCCAGAGGGGTATTACGGGCCACTATACGGAGACTGTTACGGTAGCCGGTGAAGAGATCACCGTCAGGGGTGTCGTTATTGATGGAATTGTCAAGATTGGCACATTCTGGAAATAAATACCAATATTCCGCGCTTTACCACACGCATCAATGAGTTCGAAGCAATCCATGGCGACAATGCTCTCGACCCTCACGATGTTCGAATCTCCCCAACATACGATACATGCATGCCACTCGAGTTGAATGAATTGGAACGGGCCGTTATGGAAATGCTCCTCGCTGGGGATGATCCAGCGCTCGCAGTTCTTGCAACTCAGTTTTGTCTTGCAAACGCTGCGCGTCGCGAATTCACCGGCGTGGGTTTCTACATTGACTTTGACGTTCCGCCTGATGCACCACGGCTCGTTTGTCGAAACGCCTTTCACATCGCCGATGTCGATGGAGACATCAGCGGTCTTCAGCATGGCGCCATGTTCGTCTTACACGGTTGTGATGGAGTCATCACCTACCTCGAGGGTGTCACACTTGACGAGCCATGGCCTGATGCCATAAATGGCTTCGTGTTATCATACATGAGCGGCGGAGCGCGAGACATGGACCGATTGCGAAAGGAGCTGACGTGCAAGAGCTAGAGTAACAGGAGTTCAGAAGATGTCGATAGTCCGGCTGGACACGGATAAGACCCACGGGAGTCATTATGCAGTCGTGACCGGGCCGCTGGCGACGAGCCAGCCCTGCCGACGCCGGCCAGATGATCCGCATGACCGTGCTCGATCCGGCGGCCGACGGGAACGAAAGCGGCTATACGGCCGATAACCAGGTGACCCGCTACATCTACTCCTGGGAACTCGACGCCGCC
>PWXP01000303.1 GCA_003561895.1 Planctomycetaceae bacterium
GGCATTTCCTCGGCGGGCATTTCCTCGGCGGGCATTTCCTCGGCGGGCATTTCCTCGGCGGGCATTCGGGGGGCCGGTTCGCCGACCTGGTCGAGCAGCTTGGGAAGCCGCACGGTCATGCCCGACCAAATGACCACCGGCCTGTTGCCCGGATAGCCGATCAGTTTGTCGCTTGGATTGGCCACGGCAACGCCGGCAACAACCACGGTGTCGCCTTCTTCGGCGCCCAGCGGTTTGTCGCTGAGTACGTTGTGGACGGTTTCCGTGCCGGGCATGGCGAGCGTGATTCCATGGAGCCCGTCCCGCTCGACCTCGCGGCCCGCCGTGCCGGCAAGCACGATGCCGTCGTCGGCCGAATCGGGGTTGTCGAGCCGAGCCCGGGCCATGGCGGCGATTTCGCCGATGCGGCCGGGGCTGAGCGCCAGGCGTTCGAGGATGATTTCCACCGCCAGTTCCCGGTCGAACAGGCCGGCGGCGTCCGGTTCGACAAAGGTGAGCCGCTCGGCAAGGTGGCAGAGGCTGCGGTAGAGCGAGGGGGGGATCGGGTCGTGTTCGTCGAGGGCCTGGAATTCGGAATAGGCCGCCTTAAGGGCTGCGCCCAATTGGGCCCCATCGTACGAAGGGCGATGCTTCGGGCCGACATAGTCGGTCGGGAGCGGCTCTTCCTCCAGCTCCATTTCCACGTCGGGGAGGTCGAGCTGCTCCAACTCGATGGGCAGTTCGATTTCCGCCACCTCGGGCGGCTCGGGGTCGGGGTCGGGCTTCACTTCGGCAAGCTCGACCCACCATTGCGCCTCCCGCTTCAGCCGGTCGCCCTTTCGGACCGTGGCGCCTCCAATGCGTATGTCGTCGATGGCTTCGATGACCTCCCCCTTGGCGGCGGTGAGATATTCTCCATCGTTGATGTCTACGGCCACCAGTGCTTCAGCCGACTCCCGGCGAATTCTACCCTCGTCGAGCAAGTGCTCGAAATTCATATCCAGGAAGCGCGACACCCCTCCCTGAATGGCGCCGTCGGGTTTCGGAAGTGCCGGATAGACCGCCGGGGGATCGGTCTGGGCTTCCCATTGGTTTGCCCCGGCTTCCTCGGCGGCCGTTCCGCCGGGCCAATGCTGCTGCGTATGGCTGATTCCGGGCAGCCAAACATTCAGAAAGTCGAACCGTTCCCCCCCGAAAAAGTTCAGGCCGTAGTACCCGATGGACAATCCGACGACGCCGCCGATGACGGCGCCGATCATCTCCCTCGCCACACTTTTCTGCTTGCGCCGGGGGCGTGCCGTGAGCGTGGAAGGCGACTCCCCCTCGCCGTTGTCGGCCGTAGCGCAGAAACCCGCAAACGACGGCTCGTCGGTGTCGATCACCGGCGTTGAATGGGCGCCGGCGGTCTTCTCGGCAACCGCGGCGGCGCCGCCGCCTTGGTGCAGGAAGTCGAACAGGTCGTCCTGGTCGCCGGCTGCGCCCGCCGGTTGCTCGGTCTCGGCGGGCTTTTCCGTTTCGGCGGCGGGCTCGCCCGCTTCGCCCGGCGCCGCCACTTCGGCTTCCCCTTCCGCGGCGGCTGAAACGGGGTCGGCGGCTGCTTCGCCCTCAGCGCCGAGTGTCTCGGTCGTGCCGGCGGCCTCCCCCTCGGACAACGCCGCCAAATCGAGTTCGTGGTTCTCCGGCGGGGCCGCCGCCGTGGCTGCTGCGGCACCGTTTACCGGAGTGTCGGTTGCAGGGCTGCCCACGAAGGGGGCCATGGCTGTACCCACCGGAACCAGGGCCGGCGGCACCGATTCGCGCAGGGGGTATTCGGCCCTGCAAAGCGGGCACCGGACCGGTGCGTCCAGCTCAACGCCCTCCGGCCCGGAAACGAGCTGCAGACAGCGAGGGCACTTTAAGATACGGAACATGTCGATTTCGTTGCCTCCCGACGAGCCAGTGGTTGCGAAAAACAGTTATGGGGGGGACCTACGGACCCCCTGCTTGGAAAAATCGGCCTTTGGCTGAGTTTGTGGTCCAGATAGCTACCCAAGCCCCCCCGCTGACAAGGCAAATTTGGGCGCTTCCGTTTTCAGGTGCCGACTGCTTTTCCGGGGGACGTCACCGCGGCGTCTGCCTACTACATTGGCGAGGGCTGCACCTAAAAACGGAAGCGCCCAAATTTTGCCCAACCCTTCTAGTATAGCCGACGCTGCCGCCTAAAGCCAGCCGCGGGATGGGCACTGGTACGCCGCGTGGGGCCTCTTCGGCGAGTCGTCGGGTAAGTTGGCAGCGTGGTGAATCCGATGGAACGACTCGACCGGCCCGCACAGGGTGACGTGTGCACCGGTGCGGAAGCATCGGTCGCTGTTCTTGCCCGGGCGGTCGACTTCGGAGCCGCGGTCGTCGTGTTTTACCACCGCCACGCCCGGTGGCCGCACCACGCCATCGCCCCAATAGCGGTCCATCCGGGGGCTGTCGGCGCGGGGGCGGCTCGGCTACAATGCCGCTGAGCGCGTTGGGTGGTTCGAACACTTCGACCGTCCGTAGCCGTTCGGGGGGCAGACCCCTTCGACCGGTATCGGGGGCGGTGTACGTTCGTCGAAAGTCTCCATGCTGGAAACCAAGAAGCAACTCGAAAGCCTCGGCATCACGGTGCGCCGGACCCTGCGCAATCCGCCGCCCGCCCAATTGTACGAGTACAGCATCCTGCACGAGCATGGGGCCGTTACCGCCACGGGGGCGCTGGCCACCAGTTCGGGCGAGAAGACCGGCCGCAGCCCCAGGGACAAACGTATCGTCGCCCACCCGCAAAGCTCCGGCGATATCTGGTGGGGCGAAGTCAACATGAAGATCGACGAGGACACCTTCATGTTGAACCGCCAGCGGGCCGTCGACTACCTCAATACCCGCGACCTGCTGTACGTCATCGACGGCTATGCCGGCTGGGACCCGAAGTACCGCATCAAGATTCGCGTGATTTGCGAGCGGGCATACCACGCCCTGTTTGTGCACAACATGCTCGTTCGACCCTCCATGGCCGACCTGGCGGTGTTCGGCGAGCCCGACTACGTGATCTACAACGCCGGCAAGTTCCCCGCCGACCCGGAAATCTCGCCGTCGATCGGGTCGCGAACGAGCGTGAACATCAGCTTCGAGCGGGGCGAGTTGGTCATCCTGGGCACGCAGTACGCCGGCGAGATGAAGAAGGGCGTGTTCACGATGATCAACTACCTGATGCCCCGCCAGGGCGTGTTGCCGATGCACTGCTCGGCCAACGAGGGCGCGCGGGGCGACGTGTCGCTGCTGTTCGGCCTCTCCGAGAGCGGCAAGACCGCGCTGGCGACCGACCGGACACGCATGCTCATCGGCGATGACGAGCACTGCTGGACCGGCGACGGCATTTTCAACATCGAGGGAGGCTGCTACGCCAAGAGCGTCCACCTTTCGGCCGATCACCAGCCGGAAATCTACGGCGCCATCCGTTTCGGCACGGTCCTGGAAAACGCCGTCTACGACGACCGCACCCGGCAGGTCGACTACCGCGACGCCTCGCTCACCGAGAACATCCGCGCCTCCTACCCCCTGGAGTTCATCCCGAATGCCAAGTTCCCGTCGGTGGGGGGGCATCCGAAGCACATCATTCTTTTTGCGTGCGACGCGTTCGGGGTGCTGCCGCCGGTGAGCCGCCTGACGCCGGCCCAGGCCACGTACTACTTTATCAGCGGGTATACGACGAACATGGAAGGCATGGAAGCGGGCAGCGTAGAACCGTTGCCTTACTTTTCGGCATGCTTCGGCGCCGAGTTCCTCGTGTGGCACCCCACCCGGTACGCAGAAATGCTGGCCGAACGGATGCGCCGGCACGGTGCGCGGGCGTGGTTGGTGAACACAGGTGGGTTGGGCGGGCCGCCCGGCACCGGCCGGCGCCTGCCGATCGAGTATACCCGCGCCGTGGTCGACGCCATCCACGCCGGCGCGCTGGACGACTGCCCGGCGGCCGTGGACCCGAACTTCGGGCTGGAGGTGCCCGCGGCGTGCCCCGGCGTGCCGCCGGAGCTGCTGGCGCCGAAGCAGAACTGGCCGGACCCGGAGGCTTACGACCGCGAGGCCAAGAGATTGTGCGAATGGTTCCGGAAGCACTTTGCGAAGTACGAAGTCGCCGCCGGCCGCGAAATCCGCGACGCCGGCCCGAGGGGTTAGCCTGGACCCGTGGGATAGGCTTCCAGCCTGTCAGGTAGGATAGGCTTCCAGCCTGTCAAGTGGGATAGGCTTCCAGCCTGTCAAGTGGGATAGGCTTCCAGCCTGTCAAGTGGGATAGGCTTCCAGCCTGTCAAGTGGGATAGGCTTCCAGCCTGTCA
>PWXP01000058.1 GCA_003561895.1 Planctomycetaceae bacterium
GTGCCGGGCGCCCGACTCGGCCAACCACTCGGCGATGCGGAGCCCCAGCGCGCCCAATCCGCCGGTAATCAGGTAGGCGCCGTCGGAGCGAATCAATCCCGGCTGAGCGGCGTCGCCGGCCGGCTCCGCCGGCCGTTCGTCCAAGGAGAGGACGATCTTGCCGATGTTCTTCCGCTGCGCCATGTACCGGAACGCACCGACCGCCTCCGCAACGGGAAACTCGGTCAACGGCAGCGGCCGATAGGCTCCCGACTCGAAGTAGGCCATCACTTCGGCGAACAGCGCGCGGATCACCTCGGGCCGCTGGCGGAGCATCCGGTCCAGGTCGATGGCGGAGTAGGAGAGGTTGTCCTGGAAGGGGCTCAGCCCGATCATCCGGTTCTGGTAGATGTCGATCTTGCCGATCTCGAGGAAGCGGCCGTAGGCGGCGAGAACGGAAAGGCTCTTGGGAATCGCTTCGCCGGGGAGCGAGTTGAGCACGACGTCGACGCCCCGGCGGCCGGTGATCCGCAGGATTTCGTCGGCGAAAGTCAGGTCGCGCGAGTTCATCACGTGCTCGACACCGAGCGACCGGAGGAATTCGCGTTTCGATTCGCTTCCCGCGGTGGCGAACACTTCCGCGCCCACCTCGTGGGCGATTTGAATGGCGGCCAGCCCGACGCCGCCCGCCCCGGCGTGGATCAGCACCCGCTCGCCCGGCGCCAGTTGGCCCAGCCGGCGCAGCGCGTAGTAGGCGGTCAGGAAGGTGATGGGAACCGTGCTCGCCTCGCGGTGGTCAAGCGAAGCCGGCTTGGGAACCAGGGTGTACTCGGCGGTGACGGCGTGGCTGGCGAAGCTGAACGGCGCCACTCCCATCACTTCGTCCCCGGGCTGGAACCGCTGCACGCCCTCTCCCACGGCGGTGACCACGCCGGAGCACTCGATGCCCAGCGGGACGATCGGATCGGTAATGCCCGGATAGAGCCCCAGGACCTTGAGCACGTCGCTGAAGTTCAATCCGGCGGCGTGAACCTCGATTTCCACCTGGCCGGGGCCGGGACGCGGCCGGGTGAAGCCTTCCGCCCGAAGGGCGTCGAAGTTCCCGGCGGTGCCGATCCGCAGCCGGTAGGCGCCCTGGGCGGGAATGGCGAGCTTGCTTGGGCCGCCTTCATCCTCGGCCGGGATGGCGTTGGGGGCGCGTTGCAGGCGGGCGGCGAAGCGCTCGCCACGGCGGTACGCAATCTGATTCTCCCCGTCGCCCGCGGCCATTTCGCCGGCCAGCACCGCTGCCTGCTGTTGGGGCGTGGCGGCCGGGTCGAGATCGAGCAGCCGGCACCGGAGTTCCGCGTGCTCCAGCGCCGCGACGCGTCCCAGCCCCCAAAGCGGGGCCTGAGCCACGGCCACGGCTTCGCCCGGTTCAACCGCTTGCGCCCCTTGCGAGACCAGCCAAACCCGCGGAGGGCGAGGGGACGAGCAGCGCGCCGCCTGCTGCACCAGCCGCAGGCCGCCGCCCCAGTTCAGCCGGCGGGCCTCGGCCAGTGCCGCCGCCCCGCCGTTCTCGCCGGGTTCCGGCGCGTCGAGACTCCAAAGATAAACCACGTCGGTGCACGGCGCCTGATCGTCCCCGGCTTCTTCCAGCAACCGCCGAATGTCGTCACCGCACAGCGGATCGGCGCGGTAGGTGCGCGGCTGCCGCGACGCTTCCCCATCGACTTGCGCAAAGTCTTCGCCGGGCAACGCCACCACGCACCACATCCCCTGTTGCTGAAGGACCTCCGCCAGATGCTTTCCGGCGCCGGCGCCGCCGGCGAAGATCACGCAGGTTCCCCTCCGCTCGGGAAGTGAGGACGCATTCGTTCCAGCCGTTTCCGGCAAGGGGGCCGGCTTCCAAGCCACGCGGTACAGCCAGTCGCGGGCATCTTCCCGGCGCTCCTCCCGCCCGGCACGACTGAGTCGCTGGACGCGGAATCCCGCCATCTCCAAGAGCACTTCCCCCGACTCGTCGGTCAGATAGACGTCGCCCTCGACCACTTCCGGACTGGGCGAGTCGTCCTCGGATGTCCGCCGCGCGTAGACATACCGGGCCCGAGAGATGTCGCCCAAGGGCCGAAGGCGACGAACGGCCGTGGGGACGTACGTGTACGGACTGTACGATCCGTCTTCCTCAAGCGGAACGATACATGCAGTTGTTTGGGCACAGGCATCGCCCAGCATGGGGTGCAGGAGGTAGTCCGCGCAATCCGCCAAGACGCCGGGGTGGAGCCTGAGCGTGCCCAGGGCCTCGTGATCGTTGCGGCACTGCTCGGCGAGCACCTGGAAGGTCGGGCCGTACACCAGCCCGCGGTCGGCCAATATCTGGTAGAATTGTTCGCGTGTCTTGTGGTCGGTAGTCCTTTGCCGAACCGCGTCCAGGTCGACGGCGGCAGGTTGCTCTTTGGAAACGGACTCCTCGTGACAAAGCACACCCGTGGCGTTCAGCGCCCACTCGGCCTTGTAGGATTCATCGCGGCCGGTCGCGCTATGGACTTGGAACCGGCTGTGCCCGCCGGCTTCGGGCGAGAAGGTTACCTGGACCGTGCGGGCGCTATCCTCGGCGAGGAACATGGGGCGCTGGATGGAGATGTCTTCGAGGCCGTGCAGGCCCGGGCCGAAGGCCTGCCCGGCGGCCGCCAGCCCCTGTTCCAGGTACACGGCGCCGGGGACTACGACGGAACCTTGCACCTGGTGATCGGCCAGGTGGGCCGGAGCGCGGAGGCCGAGTTTCGCCTCGAATATTCGCGTCTCCATCGCTGAGGAAAGCCGCGCGCCGAGCAGCGGATGGACGACCGGCCCCGGCACGCCTGCCGGCACGAGAGCCGCTCCCTCCTTGGGGTCGAGCCAGTGCCGTACGCGTTCGAACGGATAGCTCGGCAACGAAACCCGTTGCCGAGGCCAAGGTTGATCGACCCTGCGCCAGTCAACGGGACATCCCATACAATACATTTCGGCGAGGCTGCCGAACATGACCTTCCAGGCGTCCTGGCCCTTTCGGAGCGAGGGGAGCCAGGCGACGTTCCCGCCGTCGACGCACCGGCGCCCCATGCCCAGCAGGACCGGCGCCGGACCGATCTCCAGCAGCACGCCGGGGCCTTCCTCCATGAGCCGGTGCATTCCTTGGGCGAAGAGGACCGGCTGCCGGACGTGACGCCGCCAGTATTCGGCGGTGGGCGGCTCGTCCGACAGCGGAGCACCCGTGAGATTGGATATCAGGGGAATCTTCGGCGGAGCGTAGTCCACCGCCGCCGCCACCTCGGTGAAGGCATCGAGCATCGGCTCCATCAACGGCGAGTGAAACGCATGGGAGACGGTGAGCAGTTGGGTGCGAACCGATGCGTTCTCGAAGTGCTCCACCACCGCCCGCACCGCCGGGGCTTCGCCGGAAACCACCGTGTTTTCCGGCCCATTCACGGCGGCGACCGCCGCGCGGCCGCTGTGCGGCGCCAGGGCCGCCTCGACCCGGGCACGATCGGCGAAGATCACGGCCATCACGCCGCCCCGGGGCAACTGCTGCATCAACCGGCCGCGGGCCGTAATCAGCCGCATGCCGTCTTCGAGGGAAAAGACCCCAGCCAGGCAAGCCGCGGCATACTCGCCGACGCTGTGCCCCAGCAGCACGGACGGCTCGACCCCCCAGTTGCGCCATAGCACGGCCAGGGCGTATTCCAAGGCGAACAGCGCCGGCTGGGTGAAGCCGGTCTCATCGAGCCGCGCCGCGTCCTCCGGCGCGGCGTACATCGCGTCCAGCAACGATTCGCCCGTGATCGCCCGGTATATCCCCTCGCACGCCTCCATCGTCTGGCGGAATCGGGGCTCCTGCTCGAAGAGGCTTCGCCCCATTCCCGCGTATTGCGAGCCCTGGCCGGTGAACAGAAAGCCCACGGCGGTGCGGCCGCGGGCGGGCACGTGTGCAGCGGTAACTCCGGCTCGCGCGCGTCCTTCCCGGACGGCGGCCAGCCCCTCTTCCGCCGCCTTGGCGGTGGAGGCGACAATCGCCGCCCGGTGGCCAAAGTGCGACCGGGTGGCGTTGGCCGTGTAACACACGTCGGGCAGCGCAGCGTCGCCGCCGCCGGCCAAGACCTCGGCGTATTGATCGGCGCGCCGCTTCAGGGCGGCTTGCGTCCGCGCGGAAAGGGTCAGCAGGTGAATGGGCCGCTGCGTTGACGGCGCGGGCTGCGGGGCGGGCGGCGGCGGGGGCGCCTCGACGATGACGTGCCCGTTGGTCCCCCCGAATCCGAAGGAACTCACCCCGGCGATCCTCGGCCGGTCGCCGCAGTCCCAGACGAGCGATTCCCGCGGGA
>PWXP01000275.1 GCA_003561895.1 Planctomycetaceae bacterium
GCGAAGGATTGGAGAAACCCTTCGCCCTAAGCGACGGCCCGCTGCCTATTCCCAAGAACTGGACCCAACTGGTCGGCCGCAAGCTGGCCGTTGCAGATCAGGACGGAATCAGCAACAGCATGCGCCGCGGCGCGCCTCTCGGCAATCCCGATTGGGTGAAGCGTGCCGCCACCGCACTCAATCTTCAGTCAACCATCAAACCCCGGGGACGCCCTAGAAAAAGTACCGGACACCTTTATTCTCCGTGTGTAATTTCTTTCACTGAACATATCTGCAAGACGCTTCCACCGTTTCGTGGCAAAATGCAGCCTTAGCCGTTCAATCGGGCCGGAGGGGCTACGGGGCCACCTCGGCCCAACAAGGTGGTTTTCAGCGGTTTTCAGCGGGAAACTACTGTCCCACCACGATTGATGTTAAACTACGGCGTGGTCCGGCCGCGTGTGCCCAATGCCACTTACTTTAGGACCATTTGGGGGCATTTCGTTAGCGGAGCGGCGCGAGCCGCCCGGTTTTCCGACTGTAAATAACGGACGGCTTGCGCCGTGCCGCTACAAAGTAAGTGGCATTGGGCGTGTGCCCGCCGTGCCACCATGCCGGATTTTCCCACCACCGCACACATCCTCAGGAGATGAACATGACATCGAGCCAGTCCGACACCCCCAAGCGTTCCCCCGGCGGCGCGTCGCGCCGCCGGTTCCTCAAGCGTACGGGCCAAGTGGCGGCGGCCTCGGCCCTGGCGGGCGTGGCCGTGCCCAAGTGCCACGCGAACGGCGATTCGACGATCAAGCTGGCCCTGGTTGGCTGCGGCGGGCGGGGCACCGGCGCCGTCGGGGATGCCTTCCGCACCACCGGCGGGCCGGTCAAGCTGCACGCCATGGCCGACGTGTTCGAGAACCGGGTGGCCGGCAGTTACGGCCGCCTGTCGAAGCAATCGGCCGATCGGGTGGACGTGCCGCCCGAACGGCGGTTCGTCGGGTTCGACGCCTACAAGCACGCGATCGACTCGCTCGACCCGGGCGACGTGGTCCTGTTGACCACGCATGCGAACTTCCGCCCCATGCACTTCGAGTACGCCGTGGAAAAGGGCATGCACGTGTTCGCCGAGAAGTCGTTCGCCGTCGACGGCCCCGCCACGCGCCGTTGGTTGAAGGCGGCGGAAGCCTCGGAACAGAAGAACCTCAAAATGGCCTGCGGCCTGATGTGGCGGCACTCGCACGCTCGGCAGGAGGTCATCCGCCGGATCCACGAGGGCGAGATCGGCGACGTGCACACGCTGCGCATTTACCGGGTGCACGGGCCGGTCCACTGTCCCCCGCTCCCCGAAGGGGCCGACGAGTTGGTCTTCCAGCTTCAACATCGGAACAGTTTCACTTGGATTTCCGCCGGCTTTTTCGTCGACTGGCACTGCCACAACGTCGACGTCGCTTGTTGGGCCAAGGACGCCTGGCCGGTGTCGGCCCAGGCGATGGGCGGGCGGTGCTATCCGCAGGCGGGCAACCAGATGGACCACTTCGCCGTCGAATACACCTTCGCCGACGGCACGAAGCTGTTCGCCTTCGCGCGGCACATGAGCAACTGCTGGAACACGTATTCCGACTATGCGCACGGCAGCAAGGGCTCGGCCGTCATTATGGAGAGCCTCCGCCAGCCGCGGCCGCGCATCTACAAGAGCCACAACATGGTGCCCGACGCGATGGTGTGGGAGTACGGCCGGGGCGACAACAATCCGTATGTGGAGGAGTGGCAATTGCTGCTCGACGCCATCCGCAAGGACACGCCGCACAACGAGGCCCGCCGGGCCGGCGAGGCGAACGTGGCCGCCCTGATGGGCCGCACGGCGGCGCACACCGGCGCATACGTCACGTGGGACGCGATGCTCAACTCCGACTTCCAGTTCGTCGAGGACATCGACGCGCTGACGTTCGACAGCCCGGCGCCCGTCAAGGCCGGCCCCGACGGCATTTACGAACCGCCGCTGCCCGGGATGACCAAGGAGATATAATAAAGCCGCGACCGTTGGTCGCGCCCCGGCTTACCGCCCCGGTTCCCGCTACCCGCAGCCGGTCGTCCGTGGCAGCGGGAACCACCGCACGTACCAACCTGAAGGAGCACTCCGATGAAACGTGTTCCCGTATTCCTAACGGCGATTCTTGGTGGAATCGCCGCTCTGGCCGCGCCGCAAGCGCGCGCCGCCGAGCCGCTGGCCGGAGCCCGGCCGAATATCATCCTGGTGATCGACGACGACGCAGGCTATGGTTCCATTGGCGCGCACGGGCACCCGTGGCTCCGGACGCCGAACCTGGACCAACTGCACGCCCACAGCGTGCGTTTCACCCGGTTCCTGGTCAGCCCCACCTGCTCTCCCACCCGATCGGCCATGATGACCGGGCGCCATCCCATGCGGAACGGCGTCACCCATACCATTCTGGAGCGGGAGCGTATGACGCTCGACGCCACGACGCTGCCCGAGGTGCTCCGCAGCGCCGGCTACACCACCGGCATTTTCGGCAAATGGCACCTCGGCGACGAAGAGCCGTACCAGCCGCAGAACCGGGGATTTGATGAAACGTTTATCCACGGTGCGGGCGGCATCGGCCAGGCGTACAATTGCAGTTGTGCCGACGTGCCGGGCAACAAGTATTTCGATCCGGTCATTCGCCACAACGGCTCGTTCGTCAAGACGCGCGGCTTCTGCACCGACGTCTTCTTCACGGCCGCCCTGGGTTGGATCGACCGGGTCCGGGCCGAAGAAAAGCCGTTTTTCGCCTACATCCCGACCAACGCGCCGCACGGCCCCTTCATCGCGCCGCCGGAGAATACCCGGCGATTCACCGAACTGGGCATGAAACCGCGGCAAGCGGGCTTCTACGGAATGATCGAGAACATCGACGAGAACATGGGCCGTCTGCTGGAAAAGCTGCAAGCGTGGGAACTCCTGCCGAATACGCTGATCATTTACATGTCGGACAACGGGATGACCCACAACGGCGCCGGGCGGGGCGTGATCGGCCGGGCGCCCGACGGAACCGAGCTGAAAGTGTACAATGCGGGCATGAAGGGAACCAAGGGCAGCGTCGACGAAGGCGGGGTGCGCGTCCCGTTCTTCGTGCGTTGGGAAGGGCGCATCCGGGCCGGGCGCGACATTCCCCACGTGGCCGCGCACATCGACCTCCTGCCCACGCTGGCCGCTTTGGCCGCCGCCGAACCGCCCGCCGGGCAGGTCGAGGGTCGCAACCTGCTGCCGCTGATCGAATCGGCCGATGCCGCGTGGCCCGACCGCTACCTGTTCACCCACCTCGGGCGCTGGCCCCCCGGCGCCGATCCCGACGAGTTCCAGTGGCAGCGGTTCGCCGTTCGCAATCATCGCTTCCGCCTGGTGGGCGATGCGCTGTTCGACATGCAAGAAGACCCGGGGCAAACGACCAACGTTGCCGAGGGCCACCCGGAGGTCGTCCGGCAGATGCGCGAGGCCTACGACGAGTGGTGGCGGAAGACGCGGCCGATGATGGTCAACGAAGAAGTCCCGTTGTCGCCAACCCGGCCGTTCCACGTATTGTATCACAAGCAGCGGGAGAGCGCGGGCATTCCCGAGTGGGAACCGCCACCGCTGTAATCGGCCGTCGCAGCATGCTACTGCCCGCAATTCCCCACGAATGATTATCCACTCCGGACAATTACCGAATGCAGGAGGTTCCATGAAGTCGACGCAAGCGCATCATTCCCAAGGGTCGCCTTCCCGCGCGTCGCGCCGGGAGTTCCTCAAGCGCACGGGCCAGGTAGCCGCGGCCTCGGCCCTGGCGGGCGTGGCCGTGCCGAAGTGCCATGCCCAGGGCGCTTCGACCATTAAACTGGCCCTGATCGGGTGCGGGGGGCGCGGTACGGGCGCCGTGGGCAACGCATTCGCAACAACCGGAGGCTCCGTCAAGCTGCACGCCATGGCCGACCTGTTCGAGAACCGGGTGGCCGGCAGTTACGGCCGCCTGTCGAAGCAATCGGCCGATCGGGTGGACGTGCCGCCCGAGCGGCGGTTCGTCGGGTTCGACGCCTACAAGCACGCTATCGACTCGCTCAACCCGGGCGACGTGGCGATGCTCACGGCGTTCGCGAACTTCCGGCCCTCGCACTTCGAGTACGCCGTGGCGAAGGGCGTACACGTGTTCGCCGAGAAGTCGTTCGCCGTCGACGCGCCGGCCACGCGCCGCTGGCTGAAGGCAGCCGAGGCCTCGGAGCAGAAGAACCTGAAGGTGGCCGCCGGCTTCATGTGGCGCCATTCGAAGGCCCGGCAGGAGGTCATCCGGCGGATCCACGACGGGGA
>PWXP01000418.1 GCA_003561895.1 Planctomycetaceae bacterium
ACCTCCGTGTGTTGGGGCAAGGAAATGGGGAACGATCCCCTGTTACCCCCAAATCGCCGAAGGTTTTCGAGTTTATTCCACAATCCCCCAAGCGCACGCTTCGCAGTTCGCTTGGTTAAGGCCTAGGATCGGGCCGCAGTGACCGCCGACGCCATTTTGCGATTACCACGGGCACCCCGGTCGTACTCCTACTCACTGGGGCACCGTGTTCGCGCCGCACGCCCGGCCGGTGCTCGCCGAACCTTGAAACGCAAGACGCTGTGTACTATCATTGGTTAGGCTGGATTATTTGCGTAGGGACGGGTGGTGCGAGTCCCGCCAGGGAATGTAGACGCAATGTATCGTGTGAGGTGATGGTGGGACTCGCACCACTCGTCCCACCCTACCACTACCACTCTCCCTTAGCGCCATCTCCCCCCCAACACGACAGGAACAGAAACCCATGAAACCGACACTTCGAATGCACACACTCGCCGCGCTCGTTGCGGCACTGACACTCGTAGCCGCCGGCGCGCCGGCGGCGGCAGGCGGCGCGGTCGGCGAATCGGCGCGGGAGCTGCCCGTTGCCTACGAGGTGGACGTCGTGGTGGTGGGCGGCGGCACGGGCGCCGTCTCGGCGGCGGTGGCGGCGGCCGGGTCGGGCGCGAGCGTGTTCCTGGCCGCGCCGTACCCCTATTTGGGCGACGACATGACCGCCACGCTGCGGCTGTGGCTTGAAGAAGGGGAGCGACCGAAGGCGCCGCTGGCGAAGGCCGTCTATGCAGACCCGCTGCCCCAACTCCTCGCCGGTGGCGCGCATCCGGCGCGTGTGGAACTGAGCTACACGGCCAGCCTCCCCACCGGCGCCCCGCACCACGATACGACCCCGCCCAGCCGGCTGACGAACGGCGCCTGGGGAGATGCCGCGCGGCAGAGCGTGCAGTACAACGGCAGCGTGACCCTCGACGCCGACTTGGGCCGGCGGCAGGCGGTCCGCAAGGTTCGCATGGTGGTGTACCACCGCGACCACGACGCCCCGGAAAAGGACTTCAAGGTGGAGCGGGTCAAGGTTTCCACCAGTCGCGAGGGGGAAGTGTGGACCGAGGCGGCGGTGATCGAGAACGACGATCTGCCCGCCGGCATTACGGGACCGATCGGCGCGCCCGTGCTCCTCGCTGCGCCGGTGGAGGCCGAGGCCCGGTACGTCCGCTTTGACGTGATGAAGGCCGATGATGCCGAGCGGGTGCTCGTGGGCGAGATCGAGGTGGTCGGGGCCGAGGGCGAGGAGGCGGCTGCGCGTGGCCGCCCGCAGCCGCCCCGCCCGCTGCACGTGAAGAAGACGCTGGAGAAGGCCCTTCTCGACGCCGGCGTCGAGTTCCTGTTTAGCTGTTACCCGACCGACGTGCTGCGCGACGCCGCCGGCGCCCCGGCGGGCATCGTGATGGCCAATCGGGCCGGCCGCCAGGCGGTGCTCGCCCGGACCATCATCGACGCGACCGACCGCGGCACGGTGGCCCGGCTGGCCGGCGCGCGGTTCCGCCCGTATCCCTCAGGTACGCACACGTTTCGTCGCGTGGTCGTCGGCGGCGAACCGGTCGAGGGCGAAACGCCGGCTCGTGCCGCCGGGAAAATGGGACCGTCCCGTATCGCGACGGTGCGGGTGATCGACCCGCCGTTCCAGGGCTTCTGCAACTGCAGTGCTCCGCAAAGGTGCCCCGCGTGCCTGGGCCAATCGCTTCCGAGCAAGTCGCCCGGTACGTTCGCGGTCATCGAATACACGCTCCCTATCGATATGGCGGACGGCAGCTTCGCGTCGTTCGCTGCGGCCGACCAGGCGGCCCGCACCCTTACCTACCATCCTGCGCAACAGGCCACGGCCGACCGGCTGTTCCAGGTTCCGCCCGATGCGATGCACGGCCGGCAGTCGGTCGAAGGCGACGATCTTACGGTCGAGGCGCTGCCGCTGGATGCGTTCCGGCCGGAGGGAGTGGACCGGCTGTACCTGCTCGGTGGCGCGGCCGACGTGAGCCGCGCCCGGGCCGAACGGCTCTTGCGTCCGCTGGAACTGATCGACCTGGGCGCGCGGATCGGCGCCGTGGCTGCTGAGGAGGCGGCAGCCGTCGGCGAGTTGGCCGGCGTGCGACTTCCAGGCGACGCCGAGGCCCACGCCGGCGCGGCCGCTGCCGGTGATGTTTGCGAACTGCTTGCCGGGGTGCGTCCGATCGGCCAATTGCCCACCATTGCCCAGGAAGCACGCGACTTGCCCATCCTGGGCCGGTACGACGTCCTTGTCATCGGCGGGGGAACCGGCGGCGCGCCGGCCGGAATTGCCGCGGCCCGCGAGGGCGCCCGCGTGCTTGTGGTCGAGTATTTGCACATGCTGGGCGGCGTCGGAACGGCAGGATACATAACGCGTTATTGGCGAGGGGACCGCGGCGGCTTCACCGCGACGGTTCCGGGTGGCGCGGCGTGGCAGCCGGAACAGCGGGCTCAGTGGTGGCGGCAAACGCTCCTTGACGAAGGGGCCACGATTTGGTTCGGCACCATCGGCTGCGGCGCGGTGGTCGAAGCCGACCGCGTCATCGGCGCCGTAGTCGCTACACCCGAGGGCCGCGGAGTCGTGCTGGCCGATGTCGTCGTCGACTCGACCGGCAATGCCGATATCGCGGCGGCGGCCGGCGCCGAAACCGATTACACCGACGCGCGCGAGTTCGGGATGCAAGGCACCGGGCTTCCCCCGCGGCGGCTGGGCGCCAGCTACACCAACACCGACTTCACCATCGTCGACGAGACCGACATGGTCGACATTTGGCACGTATTCGTCTATTCCAAGCAAAAATACCCGGAAGCCTTCGACCAAGCGCAGCTTATCGACACGCGCGAACGGCGCCGAATCGTTGGCGACTTCTACATGACGGTGCTTGACCAGATGGTCGGCCGCACCTACCCCGACACCATCGCCCGCGCGTACAGCAACTTCGACTCGCACGGCTACACGATCGATCCGTATCTGATGCTAAGAACGCCGCCGAGGGGCGACCACTTCTGGGTCAACATTCCCTATCGTTGCCTGCTGCCGAAAGGACTCGACGGATTGCTGGCTACGGGCCTGGGTATCAGCGTTCATCGCGATGCCGTACCGCTGGTACGAATGCAGCCGTGCATTCAGAATCAGGGGTACGCGGCGGGGCTGGCGGCGGCGACGGCCGCCAGGGAGGGCGCGGCGTTGCGCGCGATCGACATCGGAGCATTGCAGCGGAAGCTCGTCGAGATCGGCAACCTGCCCAAGGAGGTGCTGAACCACGCGGATTCCGTCCCCATGCCGGCCGACGCGATTGCCGAGGCGGTCCGGCAGGCCCCGGGGAACTACCGCGCCCGGGCGATCGTATTCCTGCATCGCGATGAAGCATTGCCGCTGCTGCGGCGGGCCTACCAATCGAGCGAAGGCGATCGGCAATATGCTTATGCGCGGATGCTTGGTATGCTCGGCGATGCGACGGGGGCCGACCGGCTGACCGAACGCGTGCGCGGCACCAAGCAGTGGGACCGTGGGTGGAATTATCACGGCGGGGGCCAATGGGGCGACGCGATGAGTGCGTTGGACCGAACGGTAGTGGCCCTGGGCGTGGCCGGAGTGCGGGACGCGGTACCGCACATCGTGGCGATAACGAAACTGCTGGACGCCGATTCCGCGTTCTCGCACCATCGTGCCGCCGCGTTCGCGTTAGAGCGACTGGGCGACCCCGCCGCCGCACCCGCCTTGGCCGAGTTGCTCGCCAAACCGGGGATGTCGGGCTACGTCCACGATACCGTTTACGCCGCGAAGGCCCACGACGGCGTAGACGCGCGCCACCTGAGCGCCGTCCACACGCGGCGCGAATCGCTTCGCGAAATGCTCGTGGCCCGAGCGCTGTACCGGCTGGGCGACCACGAGGGGGTGGGCGAGGCGACGTTGCGGGCATACGCATCCGACCTGCGCGGCCACCTTGCCCGCCACGCCCAAGCGGTGCTTGACGAATCGTAAGCGTTCGACCATTGAAGTGTTCATTGCAAGCGACGCCGGCATTTTGTGTGCCCCGGCCGGCGAAATGTGCCCTCCGCGCAACTGCGAAGGTGCTACACGAGTGTGACTGCAACTGTAACGGGCCGTCGTTTGGCCGTTTGTACGCCAAACAGACAAGTTATGTTTTATTACTACGTCAATCGAGTTGACGGATATCTGACGTGGTTGGGCTATCGCGATGCAGATGACGCCATCCCTCTATTCCATGCTGTTTATGGAGGGCAAGTTCAACTTTTCGGCCAACTTTACAAGTGGG
>PWXP01000370.1 GCA_003561895.1 Planctomycetaceae bacterium
CTGCGCGAGGCGCACGAGGACGTCCGCCTGTCGGAGGCCGAGATGGTGCGCCTGGTGAACTGGCTCGACGTCAACGCGCCGTTCCACCCGTCGTATTGGGGCCGACTCAACGCCGCGTACCAGGGCCATCCGAACTACCGCCCGGAAATCACGCTCGAGGAAACCCAAATGCGCGAGGTGCCCGAATCGGTCCGCCGGGCGGAAGCGGCGGGAGAATAGCGCGGATTATTCAAGTAGGGTGAGGTCGCGTAAGTTCTTGGTGGAACTGCGCAAGCCACGCTGGCTCTTCCGTTTCTAGGTGCAGGCCGCGCCAATGTAGTAGGCGCACGCCGCTGTGCCGTCTCCCACAAAAGCAGTCTGCACCCAGAAACGGAAGAGCTGGTTTGCGCCCCGTGCGCTGGAAGCGGGCTTGGCGGAGCGACCGAAGTCCCACCAGGGTCTTGGCTTGCTTGTCACCACCGCACATCGTCATGAATAATCCGTACTATTCCGCGTTCCCGCCGTGCCGGTCCCGCAGTTCATGGAGCCACCGGGCGCGCAGCAGATTGCCGCGCCGTGAGGGCGAAAGGGGGTCGGCCGCGAATTGCGAGATGGCCTTGTCCAAATCGCCGGAGGCTTCGTAGGTTCGGGCCAGGTTGTAGCGGGCGCCGTGGGTCCAGGGGCCGTCGGGCGAGGCCTCCAGCGTGCGCTTGGCAAGGTAGTCGATTGCGGCCGGAAACGAGCCCTGCTCGTAGGCCAGCAGCCCGAGCCAGTAGCTGGCGTCCTGTTTCGCCCGGACGATAGCAGGCACCTCGACGGCGGCGCGCTGCTGGGCCGCCTCGCGCAGGCTGGCCTCGTCGGCGTCGGGGTGGGCCGCCTTCAGCGAGCGGTAGAACAGGTCGGGGAATTGGTTGATCTCGCGGTCGGGGGGCCGGGCGGCCTGGTAATACGGCGTGGCGGCCTCTTCGCCGAGGAACCTCCCCTTGAAGTGCAACAGGCGCCCTTTCCACAGCGGCGCGTTCGGCCCGACGTGGAACGGCGCCATCTCGGCCATCCGCGCGCGAACCACCTCCGGGGCCTCGGCAAGCATCATCTGCTGCGCCACGGTCACGTACGGGCGCGTCCACAGCCGCGCGCCGCCAATGCGCGGCGTGGCGGCGAACCGCTCGCCCTGACTCGCCGCGTCGACTGTGAGCACCAGTTTATGCTTGCCAACCAGGTGCGACTCGAGCACCGCCATCCGCTGCGACAGTTCCGGGGGCGACGCCACAACCAGGGCCACCACCTGCTCGAGGTCTTCGGCTTGCACCGGGTACGACGTCGAAGCATCGAGGTCCAGCCGGCGCAGGACGGCCGGGTCGGAGGCCGCCTCCTCGAGCGTCGCCGGCCGCATGGCAAGCTGCCCGTCGGCGTCGAGGTGCACCCCCTCGGGGCTCGGAATGGGTAGGCCGAGTACCGGTTCGAACAGGAACACCTGGCCGTCGATAAGCACGCCGACGGCCCAGGCCTGAAGCGCTTGGGTGTCTTTGCGGGGTAACCCCAACAAGGCGGCATCGATCCCCTCCTGCCGCAGCAGTTCAATGTACACCCAGGCCCGCTCCAGCACGTCGCCGCGCCCCAGCAGCAGGGTCTCCCAGGGAAACTGCCCCAGCAGCGCATCGCCCGGTTCGCCGGGAGGCTCGTCGAGGGGATCGAGTTGGATGTTGCGGATCGTCCAGTCGAACAGGTGGAGGGCGCGGCTCAGCTCGTCGTGCCTCTCACCCCGCGCCCAGCGGGCCACGTCGCGCAGCCAAACCGCCTGCTGAAGCGCCGTGCCGTCGTGGGGGGGGAATCGCAGCGAATCGAGGTCCTCGACCATCGGAAGCTCGCGCAGCGGCTCGGGCAGGGTGTCCAGGAGGCGGTCGGGGCGCCAATGCGCGGGAGGCGTGCGGGTCTGTGCCCATTGGTTCAGCCGCTCGAGGATCTCTTCCAGCATCTCCCCCGAACGGAACTGCTCGAGACGGCCGAGGTTCTCCATGGCCACCGCAAACAATTCGTCGCTGTACTCGGAAACGTCGCCCGCCGAGTCGGCGTGATCGAGCATCGGCACTTCTTCGCGGCAGCCGGCGGCCACCGGCAGGATCAGCAGGGCAAGAATGAGCCCGAGGGGCGGGCGGATAAAACGCAGGACACTCACCGTATCTCCTCCACGGTCTGACGAATTCGCGACAATCGCCGCAGCAGCGCGCGAAGTTCGGCCAGGGGGACCATATTCGGGCCATCGCTGGGCGACTGATCGGGGGCGGGATGGGTTTCGAAGAACAGGGCGTCGGCGCCGATGGCCACGGCGGCCCGGGCGAGCGGTTCGACCATCGCGCGGTTGCCCCCCGTGGCCGCTCCCAAGCCGCCGGGCTCCTGGACGCTGTGGGTGGCGTCGAACACCACCGGGACCCCCAACGCTTGCATTTGGGGAATGGCTCCCATGTCGTTGACCAGCCGGCCGTAGCCGAAAAACGTGCCCCGCTCGCCGAGCAGGATGCGGCGGCAGCCGCCGGCTTCCAGCTTGCCGACCACGTGCCGCATGTCGGCCGGAGCGAGGAACTGCCCCTTCTTCACGTGCACGGCCCGGCCGGTGGCGGCGGCGGCCGACAGCAGGTCGGTTTGGCGCGCCAGGAAGGCGGGAATTTGGATCAGTTCGCATACCTCGGCAGCCGGAGCCGCTTGTTCCGGCTGATGGATGTCGGTCGTAACGGGCAGGCCGATCGCGCGTCGCACCTCGTCGAGCATTTCGAGTCCCCGGCGCATTCCCGGCCCGCGGTACGCCTGCACGCTGGTCCGATTCGCCTTGTCGAACGACGCCTTGAAGACCACCGGCAACGACATTTCCTCGGCGATTGCCTTGAGCGCCTGGGCTATCTGCAGCGCGACCGCCGAGTCGTCCAGCACGCAGGGACCGGCGATGACCAGCAACGGCTGGCCCGCTCCGCAACGATAAGGGCCGATGGTTACAGGGTTTTCAGGCACGGCAGCGGGTCGGATTCGTTGGAATTGTCGGGGCTTCTTTGCCCAAAGGGAGCGGCACGTGGGAAGTTCCTGGTAGGATGGACATTCCTGTCCGTCGAGCCCCGTCGGCGCTCGTTCAAAGACGGACAGGAATGTCCATCCTACGCTTTGGCCAGTCAAGCGGGCGGCCTGTGAACAGTTACGCCCTCAGGCTCGCCGCGGCACCACGAGCGCCAAGCGTTGGGCAACCGTTTCGAGGCGGACCGGCAGGAGTCCGCCGGGGTCGCCGTCCAACTGGTAGGGCACCTCCGTGCTGGCCGATACGGTCATGCTGGGAACTCGCTGCATGAGCACGTCGTCCATGCGATGATGCGTTCCCAACAGGACACCCCCCGCATAACGCAGCCCGTGCCACAGTCCGCCGCGCCGGAACACGCAAACATCCAGCCTTCCATCCGAGGGGAGGGCGTGCGGCGCAATCCGCAGGCCCCCACCATAGCATGGCAAGTTGAATGCGAACAGCCACCTTCCGGCGCTGCTGAAGGCGGCATTCTCGCCCCCCGCAAGGGCGGGGGAATCGCAAACGAACTCGATGGGCGGATACTTATATGTACGAATGAAGTGGAGAATCGGTTTGAAGTAGTCGCGGTTGCGGACGTGGCCGGAGCGGCAGGCGTGGACGCGGCGGACCACCTCGGCGTCGAAACCGCATCCGGCCATCAGCAGGAACAAGCGCCCGTTGGCGCGGCCGGCGTCGAGCCGAGCAATTTGACCTTCGAAGAGGGTACGGCATAGCTCTTCGGGCCGGGCAGGCCAACCCACGTAACGGGCCAATAGGTTCTCGTTGCCGGCGGGCAGCATGGCCAGGGGCAGTCCGGAGGGGATGCGATTCGCCAGTTCGGCCGCCGTACCGTCACCGCCCACCCCCACCAGCGCGCGCAGCCGCCGCTGGTCGTGCCACCGGGCGGCCGCCTCGGCCACTGCACTTAACGAGGTATCGATTTCGGGAGTGACTCCCCGCCGGCGGAGCAGCTCGGCCAACTGGTCGACCCGATCCTGGGCCGACCGGGGGCCGGCCTTCGGGTTCACCGAAATGACCACGCGATCGGCATCCGCCGGCAGCGGGTGGCATGGAAACGACAAAACAGATTCCTCCTGCTGGGCCGGTGCGGGAGCGGACTTCTCGCGGCCACGCGGTCGCTGTGTTGCAGTTGACGTAAGCGTTCACGGGTCGGAAATCAGCCGCAGGGCGCTAGCCCCGGTTTGCCTGGCTTGAAACAAGAACCGGACGCTAGCGCGTTGCGGCTAATTTCCTGCCGCGGCCGAGCACCGGGAC
>PWXP01000584.1 GCA_003561895.1 Planctomycetaceae bacterium
CCAGGTCGATCCGAAGTCGCCGAGCCTGCGCGTGGCCGGCGCGGCGCTGGTGGTCGGGGCCATTTGGGGGCCACTGGGCTGGCTGGCGCTCGTGATCGGGATCGTCCTGTTGGTCCGACCGGCGGTGGTCCCGAGGGCGGCCGCGGACGGCCTGGCCTGGACGATAGCCGGTGCGGAGGAGGCGGACAGGCTGCTCGTGCGAGCACGGGCGGCCGCCAGCGCCAAGTGGAAGGTCGCGACCGCGTCCGTGATGGCGACGTCCACGCTCTTGTGGGCGAAGGTCAGGGCGTGGATGGTGGCGCCGGCAGTCGAGGCCGAGCCGACGTGCTGAACTGCGAGGGCGCATCGGGTGAACCTACGGGATTCTGGGGCGGCAACGGTGCTGCCCCCGGTTTTAGCTATCAGAGATTGATCAGGAAGCCGCAGGAGCCATTCTGAGGCGTTTTGTGGGCCAGGGTACCAAGGAGGCCTGTCGGAGGATCCGACGCGTCTACGGGCGTACTGGAAGCTCCTGGGGGGTTCTCCCGCAACCACCCGACATTGCCGCGATTATATCCGCGACAAACCCAGTGGGAACTTTCTCCCGACGCTGCCCCGGCCAGGGCCTTCTGGACCTCCTGGATACGACGCTCGCTGGCCGCCCGACCTTCACGATCGAGGTGCCGGACATCGGTGACCGAATAAGCGTTTTTGCACAGTGGACATCGTGTCCCATCGCTTCAATCGCGTGAAGTTCGGGCACGGCCGTACCGCCGCTCGCCGTCGGTAACCACCGGTGCCGCAGTCGAGGCCGAACCGGCATGCTGAACGTGCGAAGCCGCTTCTCGGCCTGATGAATCTGCAGGATTTTGGGGCGGCGACGGTGCCGCCCCTTCTTAGCTATCAGAGACGGTCCGGGAAGCCGTAGGAGGCCATTTCAGGGCGTTCTGTGGGCGGGAGGCACCCAAAGGACCTGTCGGCTGATCGGACGCGTCTACGGGCTTGCTGGGGGCGTCTGTGGGTTCTTGGCGGCGATTGGTGACCGTGGGGTGTGAGATCGAAGATTCGGGGCCGCCGGGGCCGGATACCGCTTGGCGAGCCGAAACTCCTACTTGTCTTGGTTTGGCTCAGTTGCGTGCCTTTCGCCTCGACCTTCGGGGATGGCTGCCTTGCGTGCGTACCCATCGCATCTGATTATGTACCACACCATCTCAGCTTTGTGTTCGGCCCAATTTTCCGGCACAAGAACGCTTGGCATGTCCAGCCGCACGTGGCCGGCGTGCTTCCTCTGGCGGTACTTCCCGCGACATCTGCGCACCTGGAACGCGCCGCGCTGCTGGCGACGGCCGTCCTGTTGCTGGGCACTTGCCGCAGGCCGACCGGCCGGCGCCGCCGGAGGCGCAGGCCGTCGGGGCCGTAACGGCCGGCGGTGACGGCGCCACGTGCCCAAGCCGAAAACCCGGTATGTTGGAGTTCACGCTTCAGCGTGTCGGGGGACACACAAGGAGCTAACCAACCTCAAGGACAAGGGAGCCAGGGTACCATGACCCCCAACCCGCGGAACCGGCGGCGGAACGAAGCGTACAGCCGCGGCGGCTTGCGCTCGGCAGGCACGCTGTCGCTGATGGCCCTCGACGGCGGGTCCGAGGAACCGCTCACCTCGTGGGGCGGGGCCTACGACCGCGTTCCCGGCGCCACGCCCCAGGACGGCTACCGGGCCGACGCCCCCATGCGCTTCTTCGAAAGCGACATCGGGTGGGTCCAGCCGCTCAGCTCCTCCAGCGGCCCGCAAGGCGGAGTGCACACGGTCCCCGGCGACCCCGGCACCACCAACCCGGTCATTGCCCATTGGTTCTACCGTGAGGCCGGCTACGGAAACGACCTGAAGCTGTTCACCGTCGACGACGACCAGGGGCGGATCGGCAACCTCCTGCCCTACGACGAAGGCTACCTCGAGGCCGCCAAGGACCGCATCCAGGGTCCGGTGCTCGACGCCCCCAACTGCGCCTCCCGCGCCAATCCCAATAACCAGTATACGCTCCCCGACCCGGAGCACGCCGTCCACTGGCTGGACGCGGGCACGAAGTTCTCGTTCGTGGTCGTGCAAGGCCGGTACGAGAAGGATTACCCCGAGGACCCCGGCCCCGAGCACGGATGGCCGTACCACTGGTTCCCCTTCAGCGAGGCCAACCTCGACGCCTACCAGCATTTCTATGAAGTGAGTACCGACGACCACGAGGCCGCCTGGTACGGCAAGTGGAACGAGGACCTTTTCGCCTACAAGGTCGAAGACCTCAGCAACGACTCCGAAAACCACCCCAACCCCGGCGGCCTGGAAAACGACGCCGACTTCGACGACGTCGTGTTCAGCGTGAACGTCCTTTCGGGCGAACTGCACACCGACGCCGACAACAACGACCCCCGCGGCATCCCCGACCGCTCGCCGGAGGAACGGGCCGTCCGGGCCGATTACCCGGGCAAGATCGTCGCCGTCACCGAGCCCCACCTCCGCGACGTGCACGACGACCTCACCCGCCGGTTCGTGCCCATGGACGTCGGCATCAACGGCGTGCTGGACGACATGGGCCCGCCCGAGCTGGACCCGCCCAAGTTCATACTCCTCGGCGACGACGACGCCCTGCGCCTGTGGACCGTCGACGGCGACGTCGCCCGCGACCCCGAAGAGGACCTGATCGAGTTCGGCGCCGGCTACACCAAGGCCGAACTGGGCCTCACCTACGACTCGGAACTCGAACAGTACACCACCACGCTCTACGTCGAGGCCCTGGCCACCGGCTGGAGCACCGTCGACCTGCAAATCGAGTTGGAGGGCCACTCGTACACCACCGATACGGTCGCCTTCACCGGCATCGACTCGCGCGACGGCGGCCTCACGTGCTGGCCCGCGCTGATGGTCTGCGCCCACGGCGGCACCATGAACTACGCCTCCGACGCCCCCGGCGGCGGCGGCCGGTATACCGAAAGCAACAGCCCGATCGACACGCCCGTCGGCCAGGCCGAACGGCTCGTGTTCACCGGCAACGCCATGGCCGTCTTCCGCCGCGACCGAATCGCCATTTACGACATGGTGTTCGACAACCCCTCCGATCCCGACGACTACCACTTCGAGGCCCGCCGCAGCCACGAGGTGCAAGGCGCGCTGGCCTGGGATCCGGGGGAAACGCAGTTGCTCGAAACCGACTCGTTCGGCAACCGGTGGTCCTTCTCCGGCACGGGAAGCAACCCCGGCCGCGTCGACGAGATCGTCGCCGCCGGCGCCGCCGGCTCCACGCAGTACCAATATGACGGGGCCGGACGCCTCACCCAAACGACCACCGATACCGGCGACGGCGCCACCCGCACGGTCAGCTACACCTACACGGGCGACCGGCTCAGCGAAATGACCGTGGTGATCGACGACGGCGGCTCCCCCGAAACCGTCCGCACCGTCCAGTACGCCTACCACTCCGGCAGCGACGGCCACGGCACGGCCGGCGACCTGAAGCTCGTCACCACGCTCGACGCCCAAAGCCAGGCCGTCGACCGGAAGTACTACCGCCATTACACCGGCCAATACGACGAGCAAACCAATCCCGGCCACCCGGGCGCGATGAAACTCACCCTCAGCGGCGCGTCGATCGAGCGGGCCATCGCCGGGCTGCAACTCGGCGGCGTCGCCGGGCTCGACACCGCCACCGACGAGCAGCTCAAACCCTACGCCGACGAATACCTCGAGTACCACGAGCGCCACCTGCACGACGGCGACCTCCGCGTCGTCTCCCGCGCCTCCCAAGGCGCCGGGTGCAGCCTCTGCGACGGCCTCGCTGGCGTTGCCTACGCCTACACCACCAGCGCGTTCGACGAGGCCCACGACCACTGGAAGCACCGGCGCGTGGAAACCCTGCCCGACGGCTCGACCGTGACCACCTACACGAACGTCCACGGCAACCTGCTGCTGCGCGACGTTCACGACGGCGCGAACCGCTGGATCACCTACCACGAGTACGACGCGAACGGCAACCGTACGCTCACCGCGCACCCCTCGGCCGTGCTGGGCTACGACGCCGGCGAGCCCGACCTGGGCGTCAGCCTCCGCGCGTCGGCCGGGCTCGTCGAGGTGTACCAATACTACTCCAGCACCACCGCGCCGGAATACCCCACCGGCGGCTCGCACCCGGCCTCCGGCGGCGGGGTAGAGGGCTATCTGTACCGCTCGGGCGCCAAGGAGGGCGCCGGCGGGCCGGTCGCCTGGCGGTCCGAAACCGATTACGTCAAGAAAACGGCCGGCGACCGCACCGTCTACTTCACCTTCTCCA
>PWXP01000181.1 GCA_003561895.1 Planctomycetaceae bacterium
ACGAGCGCGTGCTGGGAGCGTTCGCCCGTGAAGGCGGGCACCTCCGAGCTTCAAAAGACAGTTCAAACGCTTGAAAGACGCCTCGCTAATCCCTAATCCCGGTCTGACCCCAAGGGTTCCCACCACTAATCCCTAATCCCGGTCTGACCCCAAGGGTTCCCCTATTCGCAATGGAATGTAACAGAATTGGCAGCGCGCATCAAACCGTGCCTTTCAGCAACCCGCTACGCGAAACCCGTAGAGGAACTGGTAGTTGCGAAGGCCCCGGCCGCTGTGGAGGCGGTATGCGCAGCGGAAGTGGTTGCGGTCGTCGAAGTGCCACGACCCGCCCCGCACGACGCGGCACTGGCCGTTGGCCGGAGGGTCCAGGTTGCCCTGTCGATAGCGCGAATACGAGTCGCTATCGTACCAGTCGGCGCACCACTCCCATACGTTGCCCGCCATCTGGTAATGCCCGAACGGGCCGCACCCCTGCGGGTACGACCACACGCTACACGTCGTCGCACTGCCGCAGGTCTTCCAGTTGTGGCACTTGCCCACGGCCCACTCATCGCCCCACGGATATTCCCGGCCATCGCCCCCGCGTGCGGCCTTTTCCCATTCCAACTCGGTTGGAAGCCGCAAACCGGCCCACCGGCAATAGGCGCCGGCGTCTTCCCAGCTCACGCCAACGACCGGATGATCCGCCTTGGCGGCCGGAAAGTCCCGACCCTGCCATACCCGCCTCGCAGCGTCTTGTGGGTCTGGAGGCGCATGGCCGGTGGCATCGATAAAAAGCTTGTACTGTGCGTTCGTCACCGGCGTAATCGCAAGACAAAATGCGGGAAGCTGGACTTCAAAGGGCCCGCCACCCTCATCCTCCCCCGGCCCGCCGGCCAAGAACTTCCCGCCGGGGACCGGCAGCAGAACGCTTCCATCCTTGCGATGCACGACGGGCCGGGCTTCCGAACGGGCGAGGATCCCGCGTGCGCGCTCGGCAGTCGCCGCATTGGATGAGCCGGATGCCTCGGCCAACAGGGCAACGACCGCCGGATCGTGGGAATTCCGCTGGAGGGCGCTGAAGGCCATCCGTCGCCGAATCGCCCCTACCACGGGAAAGGCGGCCCGGAGGTCGCGGCTCCATTTCTCCAGAAGCTCTCTTCTCGCCACTTTCGCTTCTCCTGGCGGTTAGCACCTCGCCGCGCAACGAACCACACGTGAAATGAACGCGACCGGCGTCATTATACCTTCGTCGATCGTCTTGGCCAACCCAAACGCCGGCGTTACGAGAGGAACATCGGTAAACGGCAGGCCACAGCGAGGTGTTTTCGTTTGTGGCAAGCTGTGGCCGGTCTATTCTCCGCGAAGCTTCAGCCCCATCAACCCCAGTTTGTCGCGTACTTCGTTCAGGCTGGTTATACCAAAGTTCTTGCATCCGAGCAGGTCGTCGCCCGTCCGGGAAATCAACTCGGCCAGTGTGTTGATGCCCAGTTTGATCATGCACTTGCGGCCCCTTACCGAAAGGTTCAGGTCGCCGATGGGCGTGTTCAGCACCGCCTGCTCCTCCGGACTGAGTGCCTCGCGTTCGAGCACATCGACGGCATGCCGCTCGGGTGCGAATTGACCCAGATGCAACCCTCGAGCGTACAGCATGTCTCTGATTTCCGCCAGGCTTGTCTCGCCGAAGTTCTTACTGGCCAGCAATTCGGCCTCGGTGCGTCGGCACAGGTCGCCGAGCGTCGTCACGCCCATCTTCTGGAGGCAATTCCGGCTACGGACCGACAACTCGAAATCGGTCACGGGGATACTGAGCACTTGGCTCATCCGATCGCGCTCTTTCTGCGCCTGCTCGTCGTAGTATTGATCGATGGAGGCCTGTGTGTCCCGCAGGAACAATCTTGCCCGGGGATGGTCGGGAAAAGCGTCCAGTATGCGCTGGAAGCACTGGGCCGCCTGATCGTACTGTTCGTGGTCTTCATATAGAATGCCGAGGTTTAGCAGGGACCCGACGTGGGCCGGGAACCGCTCGGAGGCCTTTCTGTAAAGCTCCATCGCGGCGGTATCGTTGCCATGGCGGTCGTTTTCGACGGCAAGGCCGAACAGCGCGGCGGGATGGTCCGGGTCAGCCGCGATTGCCCGCTCGTAAAGGGCGACAACCTCACCCGAATTCCCCCCAAGGATCGCGATGGTTGCAGCCCGTTGGGATAGGTATTCCGCTGTTTGCTCCACGGGTCCTGAGAGCGAATCGAGCACCTTCAGTGCGGCTTTCGGGTCTCCGGCGCAGCGCAAGGTCGCTGCCTTGCCCAGGGCGCAGTCGTCGGCGGGGTAACCGGCCCTCCTGGCGGCTTTCCAACCTTTGAGCGATTCATCGAAGCGGTGCCGCGCCGCGTAAGCTTTGGCCAGGTAGAAGTGGGCCAGCGCGCCGCCGTCGCCCCGCTGCAGGGCCTCGATCGCCGAGTAGTAACGCCCGAGCAAATACAGGCAAACTCCCAGGCGCACCAAGCATGCAGGACTTGGCCCCTCACGCTTCTGAAGCTCGGCAACTGCGTCGCGCAGGATCCGGAACACTGCCTGATCATGGGCAACCGCCCTCCTCAACCCGGCAACCTCGCGGGGACCGAATGACCCGTCAAACAGGACTACCTGCTTCACATCGAACGCGTCCGTTTCCGCCATCGAAGAAACTCCTATAAACTGTTCCATGCGTAAGCCACGCAGCGAGAACTCTGTCCCGCTACGCTTTCACTTCAATGCGGTTGATCACATCCTCCACGCCTCCCGACTGCATCACGGTTTCCAGGGCGAGTTCCTGGGCGAGTTGCTTGAAATAGTAGGATGGGAGTTGACCACGAAGGATGAGCACGTTTTCGCAAACGTGGCATGTAACCTTCCGAAGTTGCAAGTAACAACTGCGCCGGAGACACTCCCGGACCGCCTCAGCTACGTCGGGTCGGCCGGGCCTGCGATGAGCCGTCCGTTGTGACTCGGCCATTCGAATTCCTCCTTATTGGGTGCTTGGCAGCCTATTGTATGTGTTTCATTACTAAAGACAAGGTGATCCACCTAAAGAGCTAGATTTGTGTTCCGGATTTGAGCTTCGATGGAATACAGCGCAGTCTTTACCACAAGGGCTAATACATCCTAGCTCCAATGTGGGATTGTTTGTGGTCTTATCAAGGCTATAATCAAGGGTGTCGCAAAAGTTGTCTCATCATGTTTGCACAAATATCCCTTTCTCAAAAGTGCAAGGAGGATCGTGCCGTGAGCAAATCGCAGACTCTGGTTACGCGCAATGACCGGCAGCGACTCGGTACAATGCTCGAAAGAGCTTATGCCGTGGCGTTCGACCCACGAGATCAGGTGCAGCGATTCGAGTTGGAATTGGATCACGCGCAAGCAATTGAAGAGGAAGGTATTCCGCCCGATGTCGTGACAATGCACTCGATTGTGGAAGTGATCGACCTCGAATCGGACGAGTCCGAGACTTACACGCTCGTCTATCCCGAGGAAGCGGATATTGCCTGCAATCGGATTTCGATCCTCGCCCCTCTTGGCCAGGCCATTTTCGGGCACAGCGTGGGCGAAGTTGTGACCGCGATGACACCTACCGGGGCGCGATGGATCAAGATTGCGGCCTTGTGTTTTCAACCCGAACGTGATTCCCAAAAATCATCCGGAACCGAGGCCCTCCGAAGTAATGGCCGTGGGCGTACCGCAAACCCTGACGGAAGACTGGAACGCCATGGAATCGTTTTCTGACCCGAGTAAGGTCCGGGGTGATACCTCAAATCGGCAGTCGGGGCTTGAGCAACTGCGGACCAAGCTGGAAGTCGCTCAAGCCAGGCTGGAAGCCGAGGCGGAGGCCCAGGCCGAGGTGGAAGCCGCACGGGTGGAGGGGCTCGTTGGGCAAGTCCGCCTGTGCGAGGAGTTCTTGGACTTGCCGCCC
This sequence comes from Planctomycetaceae bacterium, assembly GCA_003561895.1. Taxonomy (GTDB): domain Bacteria; phylum Planctomycetota; class Planctomycetia; order Pirellulales; family Thermoguttaceae; genus PWXP01. The sequence goes on from PWXP01000181.1 coordinate 3,926, forward strand.
CGGCCCGCGGAGCAGCTTGAAGCCATGTCGGTGGACGAACTAGAACGGTTGGTCGCCCAACTGCGAGGCCTCGAGAGTGGCTAGGTGGTGTCCTCCGTCGGCAGGATCACCATTCCGACCTGTTCGATTTCGCCTCCCGCGCTCATGCTCCGAACGTGCAGCGCGATCGGGCCGAATTGCACCATGCTGCCCGGCTGAACCTGTTGCGGAGGGATAGGAAAAAGGGATAGGGATAGGAAAATTAGCAATGACCCGCTTAACTGCTGGTTTCTAGGATTCGCCGTTCTAGTCCTTTTAGCAAGATTCGCCGTTTTTTTTCGAGCGGCCTTTCCGCATGATCCTGTGCCGCTGTTGTGATGCAATTTG
>PWXP01000455.1 GCA_003561895.1 Planctomycetaceae bacterium
CACATCTGGCAGGCCCTGGACGCCGTGGAAGGGGTCCGCAAGGGACGCACGACGGCACCGGAACCGAAGCCAGTGGAGCCGGTCGACGACGAGGTGGTCGACCGCACGCTGGACTTCCTCACCGATGTCGTGGCCGACATGGTGCGGTTCGAGCGCGCCACCGGCTGCCGACCCGCCGAAGTCTGCGTCGTTCGTCCGATGGACATCGACCGATCGGGGGAAGTCTGGCGGTACTACCCCGAGAGCCACAAGACCGAACACCGTGGCCATAAGCGGGTGGTTTACATCGGCCCGAAGGGGCAGGACATCCTGCGGAAGTACCTCCTGCGGCCCGAGGATGCCTATTGCTTCTCGCCCCGGGAAGCGGAGCAGCAACGGCTGGAAGCCCTGCACGAGAAGCGCCGCACGCCGCTCTCGTGCGGAAATCGTCCCGGTTCCAACCGCCGCCGGTGGCCGAAGCGGAAGGCGGGCGTGCGGTACACGACCCCCAGCCACCGCCGGGCCATCGAGCGGGCCGTGGAAAAGCTGAACAAGCACTTGGCGGAGCAGGCCAAGAAGGCCGGCGAACCCGCCCCGGAGCCGGTGCCGACGTGGACCCCGAATCGGCTGCGGCACACGGCGGGCACGAATATTCGCCACAAGTTCGGCCTGGAGGCGGCCCAAGTAATGCTGGGCCATCGGCAGGCGGCGGTCACCCAGATCTACGCCGAACGCGACGAGAAACTCGGCATCGAGGTGGCCAAGAAGATCGGCTAAGTTCGGCGAGGCGGCCTGTAAACCGCCTTGACTTTCGCACCGCCTCGCAAGAAAATGAGAGGGTACACATCAGAAACGCGTTGGAAGACCCAACGAACATGGCCTCAGGTCGGCATCGTGGTTGCTGACCTGGTACATTGGACGACCCGTTCCTAAAGCCATTTCTCGCACCAAACCGTGAGGAAAGGAAAAGGAACGGATGATTTCGCCCATTTGTGGGCAGCCCCCACACTACCCTCGCCGGGAGGGTACTCTCGATCCCCGGCGGTTTCTCTGGCCCGGTTTTTCGACCGGCGGCCACCTGCGCACGCCAGGCGGTCCCTGCAGCACTGGCCGCATTGAACCGCGGCACGGTTGCCCCTCCCGTCACGTCTGGAAAGGGGGTGGCCGATGATCGATATCTCGCAGGAAGAGCTGATTACCTTCGCTGAGGCGGCGAAGCGGCTGCCCCGGCGACGTGCCGGCCGGAAGGTCAACGTCAGCACGCTGCACCGGTGGTGTACTCGCGGCTGCCAAGGCGTCCGTCTGGAATTTCTGAAAATTGGCGGAACCCGCTGCACCAGTATGGCGGCCCTCCAGCGGTTCTTCGACGCGCTGACCGAACGCGACCAGGGTGAGGGCCACGGTCAGGGCGAGGACGCGCCGCGCAACGTGACCGTCTCGCGGAAGCAGTCCATCGCGGCGGCCCAGCGGCGACTGGGGCTTGATCGCAGCCCGTCTGCCGAGTCCGCGGGAAGGACGGTGACACCATGAGCGGCTGCTGGAAGACTCGCGGCTGGGCCTCCCTGCCGAGGAGTGTTTCGCCGCTCAAGGAACGGGAACCTCGGGGGTTGGGGGTAGCGTAGCCCTTTTTCGCCGCAGCCGTCCAGCCGGCGTTCCTCGAACCTCGAACCTCGCAGTTTGTGCGCAAGGAACGAATTGCGCACTTAAACCCACGGCGGATAAGGAGATACGGCTCGTGCGCAATCGGAAGCGGGATTTGAGGAAAAAAGTGGGGCGGTCACGCCCGAAGTGCTTCCCCAAGTCGGATGCTCCGTTGCACCTTGCCGCCATCGTCCGGTACTCTGACCCGGGTCTGCCACGGGCCTTTCGCCAGTGTGGTGCGACGTGCCACGCGATTGTCCACTCGCTAGCCGGGGCTCAATATGCTTCGGTAGCCCCTCTTGTCGCTTTCCCACCGGGCCTGATCCCATCGGTTTTCGTTCCACGGCTTCCTGCCAGCTGATTCCTCCTGCCCGCAACGGGTAAATGAAAGGGGGTGCGTAGCCCGGAGGCTACGCACCACCCTTCCGGCTAAGACGCTAATCTGCCATAGGACAATCGGTCGCTTCCTCCTGCCCAAAAACGTCCTCGACGGTGGGCAATACCGGACTCTCCAGCTCACCGAGTGCATCCGGCAGCCGCCAAGTGGCGGCCCTCGGGCCCCGGGAAGCCGCGACCTGTTCGATCAATCCAGCTTCATGCAATTCCTTCAACCACAGTTCAACGGTCCGCTGGGCCTTGTGTTCGCCTCGGGCTGCTTCTTCCCGAGTGAACACGTCACCGACCTGGAACCGTTGCTTGAGCCGGTCCAAGAATTCCGCCACGGGGGTGCTCACCCGCCCCCGGAGCAAACGATCCAGGGGCTTCAGGAGCAATCGCCGGGCGATCTCGTAATCCACCTTCGTGGCGATCAGGTGTCCGTGCTCGTCGGTTTCCCGCTGGAACTGGTGAAGCAGGCACACCGCCTGGATCATGCTGTTCATCTGCGGAAAAGCCCGACGTGCCTCGACACGGTCGGTAGGAAACCGCTGGCCGAGCTGATTGGCGAACGGAACCACCACGTCGTACTGCTGCAACATCCGCTGAGCGGCATGGTGCTTGGTGATGACGCGTTCCCTTTCCGTTCTGCCGTTCAAATTGCTGTAGGTCTCACCTAACTGATCAATCACCCGCTGCGTCTGCCTCACATGCTCGTCCGTGTTCAACATCAGCATGCGGTTGGCATCCTCGGCGAAGATTTGCGTGAGGGTCGTCGACTCGACGTAGGCGATCGGGCCGTCTTGGCAGATCGTCTCGGTCACGTACCCTTCACCGCTCTTCCTCGGCACTGCCAGCTTCAATTCTCCACTACTGATCATCTCACGCAGGGCCCGGGTGGCTTCCGCCGTGTGCTTGTCTTCGCGTCGGCTTCGCTCACCCGCCACGACCCATCGATGCTTCAGGGTGCCTGGGGGCAGATAGAAGAGGGCCTTCGGCGTCATCTGCGTGACATTGAGCGTGGTTTCCGATGGAAACAGGTCGGCCACCGTTTCGATCACGTGGCTCTTGCCGCTCGACGTTGAGCCCTGCGCGATGGCGTAGAGTGGCTTCCGAAGGAGCCGCGAGGTCCCGACCAGGTAAAACGTAATGCTCAGATCCTCTTCACCGGCAACGCCGGCAATCGCAATATCGCGGGCAATCGTGCCCATCAAATCAGGCGATTCGAGCATGGCCCGGCCTTCCTGACGCACCTCTTCGGGCATGGAAGCCAGAGGGTCGGACTCGACCGCTTCGCCTTGTTCATCTTCATTCTCTTCGTCATCGGCAGCCAGCTCGGCAGCCAGCTCGGCCGCCATCTGCATCAGGACAGTCTTGACCGCCTCGGCATCGATGTTGGCCTTGTCGCTGAGGTCCTTCGCGAACCGTCCTCGCGCTGCTGAATCAAGCAGGTTAATCGCTTCGCACATGAGGGGCTGTTCGGCCCCATTCCGTGCCGTTACAATCGGCTTGCCGTTCTTGCGGGAAGCCCGCTTCCATTCAATTCGAATATCGCCAATAGAAACAGCGCTGTAATTCTTCATGCCCCACCTCCTGCCGACTTGCAGCCGCTGTGGAGCGGGTCCAGCAACTTGGACCGTTTCCAGCGCACCGTGCCTCGTTGGCCAAGCACGCCATTCAGGGGGAAGGGGGTCCGTCCTTGGGTTACCGATCGCGTCCCCGTCCTTGGGGCCGCATGGACGAGCTTTGCCACCTCGGGCAAAGCCAGTAGTTCCGAAGTGATTCGATCACTCGGCATAAACTACTCCTGTAGCTGTTAAGTTGCTTCATAATTTATCTAACCTTTCTGATTTGACAAACGTGGTAATATCGTACTAATCTCGAATACCCTGGAGGGCTGGCCCCAGGGACAATATGTTGTCTGCCAACTACCCTCATCTATCCGGGCAGGCTGCGTTGGCAGAACAGCCCACTCGGCCGGGGCTCCGGCCCCGCCACAAAAGAAGCGAACGCCAGGCGTAAACGCCCGATGTCGCATGTCGCTAAAAAAAAAGACGAGTTCTAAACGGCAGAAGCTTCAAGCCGACTTTCGTCAGCTCTCGGCTATGGTCAAGTAGAAGGTTCGAAAACCAAACCCCCCGTGGGTCGGGGGAGAATTGACTGAATCACTTGCTAGTGTCTGTCCGAAAAAGCATTTTGGGCTTGCGTTCTCGGCTAAAGATGCGAAAATACTCCTCGAAGAATGAAGCGTGTTTGTGCCGAAGCGTGGGGCTATGCGTAAAACCCCATTCCG
>PWXP01000352.1 GCA_003561895.1 Planctomycetaceae bacterium
CGTCGGTCGACTGCACATAATGGTAGACGCGTTCCGTAACCTCCTCGCGGAGCAGGGCGGGAGCCAGCTTCCAGTCTGGGAAGTAATCGAACTGGTATCCGCCGCCCGGGGCAGTGTAGGAATGGAAAGCCGGAGCAGGCGGGTCGGCCAGCGTGATGGGCAATTGCAGCGTCCCACGCTGCCGGCCGCGCACAACGGTAACCGCTTGCCGGCTATCGGGTTCAGGCGGTGAACAGCACGGCTTCAAAATCCTCGATGTTTTCGAGCTTGCGACCGCCCATCTGTTCGATCACATCGCCAACCCGGAAACCGGCCGCCGCCGCGGTGCTGTTGGGCACAAGGTGGGTGATGACGACGCCCACGGGCGCCTCCATGCCCCGAGCGAGCGCCTCGTCGAAGTCGCCCGACTCCACCCGCAGCCCGACCGACCGAGGGCGGCCGTCGAGAAGACTGTTGACTTTCACGGTGCGGGGCGGCACCTTGACGCCGGGGGTGGGTCGGGGAGGTGGTCCGGGATTCGAAGGGGCCGGTTCGTCTCTCGCTTCGGCAGGTACTTCGCCAGGAGGCGGAGCCATTGGCGCCACGTTTGCCCGCGGAGGCGGCGGCGGGGCACTGCCATGGGCGGGCTGTCGGCGAGGTTGGTCGGTCACCAGTTGAAACGCAAGCCCGTCCTGCACCCGCGAAAGCGGCATCGGCATAGCGGCCATGGCGGTCGAATACTACCGCCTGAACTCCGAAACGCCTGCCTGATCGGGCGGGGCGGACACCGGAGTGTCGGGCAGGGGCGGCGGTTCGGGAATGGCGTCCAGCGCGGCCGGGGGCGGCGGCGCAGGGGGCACGGGCGGAGGAGGCAAGGGCGGAGGAGGCAAGGGCCCAGACTCGCGAGCCGGTTCTCCATCTACGGCTTGCCCGGCATCGTTGCCAGGCGCGACGTGCTTCGTTCCGGGGGCGGCCCCCGGAGGCACAGCGTGCCATGACGAACCCTGGACGCCAAACATCGGAACCCACGGTGTCCGCGTGCCGGCTCCGATGCGGCACGTCGGCGCCATGGTCCGCGACGGAACCCAGTACCCCGTGCCCACCCGAGACCAGAACTGCCTCCACCGGAGGTCTTCCTGGCAGAATCCGGCCCACGCGTTGTCGCACGGCGAAGGCCGACGCTGGCAGGCCCCCGTCACGGTTCCGAACATCGGCGTGCGCGAGGGGGAGGCGAGAAGGCCTGCCGCCGAAACGTTCTCGTACGTCGTACCACCGGCCCAGCTCGCAGGGCAACTCACCGCCAGGACGATGGCCGCGCTGAGGGCGTCTTTGATCCATTTTCTCCGATCCATGAGGAATGCTCCTTTCCAGTGAGGCCGTCCCCCCCTCTCAGCCTTGGAGGGATGCAAACCAGCAGCACGCGAGCGTCGGTCGACCGGCGGGCCCGGCAGGGCTGTACCTGCGTGTATTCCGTGGGTTGAGAACCGCGGCGGCCGTAGTGTTTTCCGGCCAACACAACGCTGAGAAACTATTGCCCGCTCCAGGTGTCAAAGCAACTGTAAAGTTTACAATTCCGCAATCCCCGGCCGCTCGCGGCGCCGGGGCGCCGAGACAAGCCGTACAAACCGCGAGGCTTCACAAGAAAACAGCACTGCGAGCGGTAGCACGACACGGCTCCAAGGGGTATACTTCAGCGTTCATCTTCGGTCGGACGCAATGATGATGCACGTTTCCAAGGAACCGCAGCAGCGCGAAGCCGCCATCCTCGATTCGATCAACGAGGGCGTGTTCACCGTCGACCTCGACTGGCGAATCACCGCTTTCAACAGGGCCGCCGAACGCATCACGGGCGTGGCTCGCGAGTCGGCCCTCGGCAGCCCTTGCTGCGAGGTCTTCCGGGCCAACTTGTGCGAGACGAACTGCCCCCTGCGCCGGACGATGAGCACCGGCCGCCCGATCGTCAACGCCACGGCCCACATCGTCAACCAGGGCGGCCGGCGCGTGCCGATCCGAATCTCCACGGCACTGCTGTTGGACGCGCAGGGGGCGGTGGCCGGCGGAGTGGAGACGTTCCAAGACCTCAGCCAGGTCGAACAGCTCCGGAAGGAACTCCAGGCCCGGTACACGTTCGAAGACATCATCGGCCGCAGCCCCGCCATGCTCCGGCTGTTCGAGGTCCTGCCGCAAATTGCCGAGAGCAGCAGTACGGTGCTCATCGAGGGGCCCAGCGGCACGGGCAAGGAACTGTTCGCCCGGGCCATTCATAACCTTTCGGCCCGCAGGCGCAAGCGCTTTGTGGCGGTCAACTGCGCGGCGCTGCCCGATACACTCCTGGAAAGCGAACTGTTCGGGTACAAGGCGGGCGCGTTTACCGACGCGAAACGCGACAAGCCCGGACGGTTCGCGCTGGCCGAGGGGGGCACGATCTTCCTGGACGAGATCGGCGACGTTTCGCCAGCCATGCAGGTGCGGCTGCTGCGCGCCCTGCAGGAGCGGGTGGTCGAGCCCCTCGGCGGCGTCGAGGCCGTTCCCGTCAACGTGCGCGTCGTCGCGGCGACCAATAAGGACCTGGCCGCGCTGGTCCGCGAGGGCAAGTTCCGCGACGATCTGTACTATCGCGTCCGCGTGGTCCACCTGAAGCTGCCGGGCCTGCGGCAGCGGCGCGAAGACATCCCCCTGCTGGTCGACCGCCTGATCGCCAAGTTCAACCACTTGCAGGGCAAGGACATCGCGGGCGTTTCCGACGAGGTGATGGCGCGGCTGATGGAGCACGATTATCCCGGCAACGTCCGCGAGTTGGAGAACATCGTCGAGCAGGCGTTCGTCCTCTGCCGGGGCGGCCTGATCGAACTGAACCACCTTCCGCCCGAGTTGCGTCCGGCCACGGCCGCCGGGGGCGACGAATCGCGCCCGATGAGCCTCGCGGCCATGGAGCGGTTCCTCATTGCCGAAACGCTCCGGCGCCGCCGGGGAAACCGGAAAGAAGCCGCCGGCGACCTCGGCATCGACGCCAGCACGTTGTACCGGAAGATCAAAGCCCACGGGATCGAACTGCCCGAAATCGACGGGCGGAGCCGGTGAGGGCTCGGCATCGCAAATTGAAGGAGCGACATGAGGGCTAATGTTAGGACAGCTTGCTTCTTCTGCCTTCGCGGCAGCCGTGCTGATTCGCCCCCGCTGATTGCTCATTACCGTCCGGCGGCCGGTTCCGCTTCTGCTGCTTTGGCTCGCCGCGTCATGCACCGAGCAGGCTGCAAAGGTCCTACGCTGCAACCATTGCAGATTGCACTCCTCCAAATCGCTGTGGAATTGCATATTGCATGGCTGCTCCCCCGGTTTTGAGGTACGTCGTACACGCAAGTCTTTTCCAGAAACCGACTTACGCAGATGAACTGCCACGCGGGCGTTCTGGCACAGCATGTGCATCCCTTGATTGGCATCAACGCAGCCGCCGGCCGGTTCTCGGCTTCGGTTGCTCACTCGAAACGGTATCCGACCGGGAGCACAGCCATGCCAGGCTCCGAGGCAACGCGCCCGCAGGCGACAAGCACGGCAGCCATAGCGCTGGCGGTGCCCGAGTGGCAAGGCCGGGTTTCGCCGGTGTTCGACGTTGCGGCGAACGTGCTCCTGGTCGAACTCGACGAAAACGCGGAGGAAAGCGGCCGGCATACGGAAAGCCTGGGAGGCACCTCGCCGCACGAACGGGCGCGGCGGCTGGCGGACCTGGGGGTCGACGTGCTGGTGTGCGGAGCGATTTCCTGGCCGTTGGAGGCCCTGCTGGCCGCCGGCGGGGTCCGCGTGGTCCCCCTGGTATGCGGCCCGGTCGACGAGGTCGTGCAGGCATTCCGGAACGGGACCCTGGAAGACGGCCGGTACGCCATGCCCGGCTGCTGCCCCAAAAGGCGGCACACCCGCCAGCGGCGTCGCAAAGGTCGCGGCCCGTAGATATCGGATTCCATCCATGTCCCCTATCCCTCCGGGAGAGGGTTAGGGTGAGGGGATATGGGCCTCAAGCTTTGCCCTATGTTACTCAGATTCCACACGCCCTCACCCCCAGCCCCTCTCCCAAAGGGAGAGGGGAGTTTTACCCTCGGAAGCGGCCGCGGGCTCGCAGATGGCCCCTCTCCCAAAGGGAGAGGGGAGTTTTCGCAGCCCCTCTCCCGACCGGAGAGGGGAGTTTTCAAATACCCTCGCATTACCCCTGAAGAGAACCCATGAAACTCGTGGTTACGGCACAAGGCTCGACCCTCGACAGCCCGGTCGACCCGCGCTTCGGACGCGCGCGCTATTTCCTGCTGGTCGAC
>PWXP01000377.1 GCA_003561895.1 Planctomycetaceae bacterium
GAACATCCAGGGGTAGATCATCTCGCCGGTCAGCAGCACCCGCCCCGGCGCCTCGGCGTCGAACTGCGGGTAGCGCGCCCGCACCCGGTGCGCCGCCCAGCGGGTGGCCGGGCCGTTGCTGAAGATGGGCTCGTGCAGGACGGCGAAGATCGGGTTCGACTCGTAGGGGAACTGCCGCTCGATTTCCCGCAAGAACGCGTAGCTCAGTTGCGGCGCGCCGCCGCCGTCCACCCATGCCCCCTCCAGCAGGTAGTTCAGGAATGCGTAACCGGTGCTGCGGTAGAAGTTCAGCCCCACCTGCTGAAAACGCCGCACGGTGAGGCGGTCGCCCTGCGGCAGGCGGACGTCGTGCGCGGCGAGGTGGTCGGCAATCCGCCGGACGTTCGCCTCGTGCTCGGGGAACATCGCATAGAAACGGGCGTTCTTGGTTTCGACGACGCGGTAGGTCTGCTCGTACACCTCCTCGGCGGTGCGGTGCACGGGCGGCAGCCCACCGGTCATGAGCGCCCCGGCGAGCCCGTCGGGCGCCTGCGAGAGGTAGGTGGTGATGCACCATCCGCCGAAGCTCTGGCCGTAGGCGTACCACGGCTCGTCGCCGAGGAGCCGGCGGCGGATGCACTCGGCGTCGCGGACGATCGCGTCCTGGCGGAAATGCCGCAGGTACTCGAACTGCTCCGGCGGCGAGGGAAGGCGCTCGAGCGTGTGGACGCCGATGGGTGTGCTGCGCCCCGTGCCCCGCGCGTCGAGCAGCAGTACGCGGAACTCTCCGGTGAGCCGCTTCAGCCAGCCGCTACGCTCCAGCGGCCTCGGACCGCCGAAGCCGGGCCCGCCCTGAAAGAATACCATCCACGGCAACCGGTCGCCGTCGCGCCGCGTATCGACCACCTCGCGGGCGAACACCTCGATGGCCGGGCCGCCCGGGCGGTCGTGATCGAGCGGAACGGTGAACGTGTGCGGGCGCATCGTCCAGCCGGGAATGGGCGAAATGGCATTATTGCTGGCGGAGTCGTTCATGGTCGGTGCGGGTGCGTTCGGCGGACCGTATAAACTGGTTTACCAGAGGTCGGCGCGTCGTGCAAGGCGGGCCTTTGCCCCTCGCGCGAACGTTTGAGGCGGCCGGAAGGAAAACGATGCATTTTTTTCGGCTCTTCCGTTTCTCCTTGCTCCGCCGCGCAGTGCCGCGCGTCATGATCGCTGCCCATGGTGCCTAAAGCGTGCCGGCGCCATCCGGCACTTCAGCGTCGTGCCACACCGGCACGCCGCCGTCACCGGGGCCGCGGGCGATGCTTTGCGGGCTTCGCGCGGGGTTTGCGGGGCGCGGGCCGGCGGGCGGGAATCAGGCAGTGCGGCCCGGCGCCGATCAGGTCGGTCCGCCCGGCCTGCTCTAGCGCCCGGCGCACGTCGTCATAGTTCTCCGGCATGAAATACTGCAATAGCGCGCGTTGCAGCCGCCGCTCCCGGGCGCCGCGCGGCACGTACACCTGCTCGCCGGTCAGCGGGTCGAGGCCCGTGTGGTACATGCACGTGGCCAGGTCCATCGGGGCGGGGATGAAGTCCTGCACCTGCTCGGGCCGCAGGTGGTGCCGCTTGAGGAATTGGGCCAGGTCGATCATCGCGTGCAGGTCGCAGCCGGGATGGCCCGCCATGAAATACGGGACCAGGTACAACGGCTTGCCCGCGCCGGCGGCCGCCTGCTGGAACTTCCGCCGGAACTGGAGAAAGCTCTCCGCCGGTGGTTTGTGCATGAGGCAAAGCACGTCGGGATGCACGTGCTCGGGCGCCACCTTCAGCAACCCGCCCGTGTGATGCCGCGCAAGCTGGTTCACATAGGCGGCGCTCCGCTCGGCCAGGTCCATGCGCACGCCCGAGGCGACGAGCACCTGCCGGATGCCCGGCACACGGCGGGCGGCCTTCATCAGGCGGACGAGCGGGCCGTGGTCGGTGTCGAGCAGGGGGCAGACGTTCGGGTGGAGGCAGCTCGGGCGGCGACAGCGGCGGCGTACCTCGGGGCGGGTGCAGTTCATGCGGTACATGTTCGCCGTCGGTCCGCCGAGGTCGCTGATGATGCCCTTGAAGTGCCCCCCGGCGGCGATACGCCGCAGCTCGTCGAGCACCGACGCTTCGCTGCGGCTTTGCACCACCCGGCCCTGGTGCGCCGCCAGCGAGCAGAAGCTGCAACCGCCGAAGCAGCCGCGCATGATCTGGACGGAATCTTTCACGACCTCGAAGGCGGGAATGCGGGCCTCGCCGTAGCTCGGGTGCGGGCGGCGCGTGAACGGAAGGCTGTAGATGCGGTCCAACTCGCCCTCATCGAGCGGCAGCGCGGGCGGATTGACCACCACCGCCTCGCGGTCGTGGTATTGCACCAGCCGGCGGCCGCCGTGGGGGTCGCTTTCGCGATGGGCCAGCCGGGTCATCGCGGCAAAGGCCTGCTTGTCGGTGCGCACCTCGTCGTAGCCGGGCAGCACGACTGTGCCGGCGTGGGCGTCCGGCGGCAAAGGTTTGCAGGCTTTCTCCGCTTCTGACGAGGGGGACAGTCCCCTCTGCATGGCGCCCTCGTGCCACTCGGGCAGCGTGGCCCGGGCCCCCAGCCGGTAGGCCGTTCCGCGGATGTCGTGCAACCGGCCGACCGGCCCTCCGGCCGCCAGGCGGTGCAGGATTTCCACCAGCGGCCGTTCGCCCATGCCGTACACCAGCAGGTCGGCCTTGGCGTCCAGCAGGATGGAGCGGCGGACCTTGTCGCTCCAGTAATCGTAATGCGCGATGCGACGGAGGCTGGCCTCCACGCCGCCGGCGATCACCGGCACGTCGGGGCAGGCCTCGCGGGCGCGCTGGCAGTAGGCCAGGGTGGCCCGGTCCGGGCGCCGCCCGATCTGCCCGCTGGGGCTGTACGCGTCGTCGTTGCGTACCTTGCGCGCGGCGGTGTAGTGGTTGAGCATCGAGTCCATGTTGCCCGCGCTGACGGCAAAGCACAGGCGCGGCCGGCCGAAGATGCGCCAAGGTTGGCAGGACCGCCAGTCGGGCTGGCTGAGGACGGCCACCCGGAAGCCCTCGGCCTCGATCACCCGCCCGAGAATGGCCATGGCGAAGCTCGGGTGGTCGACGTAAGCGTCGCCGGTGACGAACACCACGTCGACGGCGTCCCAACCCCGCCGGCGGACCTCTTCGGAAGTCATGGGCAGGGGCTGCGCCGGGGCAGGTTCTCGATCGGGCGTTCGTTTCCTAAGCATTGGAACCCTCGTCGTTGCGTAACCGTAAACAGTTACCTCGTGCGGCAATGAGGCCGGGGCTCGTCCCTCGTTGTGCTACATCAGTTGGGGCCGCCACCGGCCGGCTTGCCCGTCCTGGAGCGGTGGTCCGTCGGCTACCGAGGTTTGGCTCCCTGACCACGGCTTCGGCGGGGCAAGCCCGCAGGGGGCTCTTTGTGCAACTCCAACCTCATGTACAGCAACGAGGGCTGGTCCCCGGTATACGCCGAATTATTCACCACGGCAGCATTGCAAGGCAAGCGGGCCGGGTGGCCGGTGCGACGTCCTTTTGGCTGGAATCAGCTTGCCCGCGTTCTTGGAGCCCTTTATACTTCAAGTAAGGAAGGTGTGCGCCGGCGATCGATCGGCGGAGCCCCTCAAACGGGTTAGGTATCAGGAGTTGTTCGAATGCGGTGTATTCTAGTTTCGCGAGTTCTACGGTGTTGGCTGGCGCCTTGGTTTCTGCTGTCGGTGCTGATTGCCCCCTCTTTCGGCGATTCGCAGGAGGCCGCCCAGGACGGTTGGGCCGAGCAGCAAGAGTACGAGCTTTACAAACTGCTGGTCGATACGATCGACCAGGTCGAGCGAAACTACGTCAAGGACCTCGACCGGCGGGAACTGTTCGAAGCGGCTATCAGAGGGGTTCTGGGCAAGCTCGACCCCTATTCGGCGTATATCGGCCCGGAGGAACTCAAGCGGTTTCGTTCCAGCGTCGAGGCCGAATTCGGCGGAATCGGCATCCAAATCGGCCTGGAGGGCGGGCGGCTGAAGGTCCTTAGCCCGCTGGTCGGCACCCCCGCCTACCGGGCGGGAATCGTCGCCGGCGACGCGATCGTCGAGATCGACGGCGAAAGCACCAAAGGCATTTCCATCGACGAGGCCGTGAAGCGGCTGAAGGGCGAGCCCGGCACGAAAGTCAAGCTCAGCGTCTTCTCTGAAGGCAGTACGGAGGAGCGAACCGTCGAAGTCACGCGCGAGCGGATTCACGTGGAAACCGTCCTCGGCGACCACCGCGGCGAGGACGACGCCTGGA
>PWXP01000376.1 GCA_003561895.1 Planctomycetaceae bacterium
CCGAACACCTCGCTTTGCAGCAGGCCCTCGCGGGCTTGCATCCAGTTCATGTTGCCGCGCAGCGTGTTGATCTCGCCGTTGTGCGACATGAACCGGTTCGGCTGGGCGCGGTCCCAGCTTGGGAACGTGTTCGTGCTGAACCGGGAGTGGACCATGGCCAGGTGGGTCACGTAGTCGGGGTCGCACAGGTCGCGGTAGTAGACGGTCAACTGGTGCGAGGTGAGCATACCCTTGTACACGATCACCCGGGTGGACAGGCTGCAAATGTAGAAGTCCTTCGCGCGGCGCAGCTCGGTGTTGCCGCGAATTTCGTGGCTCGCGCGCTTGCGGATCAAGTACAACTGCCGCTCGAACTCGTCGGCCCCCACGCCGTCGGCGGCGGCCACGAAAAGCTGCTCGATCCACGGTTCGCCGGCGCGGGCGGTCTCGCCGATGTTGGCGTGGTTCGGGCAGGTGAACACCTTGCGCCAGCCGACCAGGCGCTGGCCCTGCTCGGCGATGATCCGCTCCACGGCCCTCTTGCAGGGGACACGCTCGGCGGCCAGCTTGGGGAAGAACACCACGCCGGCGGCGAACCGGCCGGGCTCGGGCAGGTCGGCCTTCAGTTCGTCCTTGGCCACTTTGCGCAGGAACTCGTGGGGGAGGGCCGTGAGCATGCCCGCGCCGTCGCCCGTGTTGGCCTCGCAGCCGCACGCCCCGCGATGGTCCATATTTTTCAGCACCGTTTCTGCATCGCGTACGATCTGGTGGCTGCGAACCCCCTTGATATGGGCAACGAGCCCCACGCCGCAACTATCATGCTCCATCTGGGATCGGTATAAGCCCCGCTCATCGGGTGGGGTGGAATCATTTGAGCTAGGCATGGGTGGCACCTTGTGTGGAACTATAGACCTATTTGGCCACTATACGTGCTGAACGACACGGGCGCCGCACGCCCTTCCGGACATCGGCAAGCTTGGCGGCTTCAGATAAACATTGCGAATACTTGTGGGAGACAAAATTATCGCTCCGAATACTATGATACCCGTCAGGCACCGCCAGCGTCAAGGGGCGGTCTCCGCGCCGGTGCGGTCCCCGATGGTAACGCAGGGTGAGCGTTTCGCCGGCGTCCAGCCTGGGGGAAGCCGCTCGCGCCGCGGCCGGGCCAAGGGATACCCTTCCGCAGAGGGGAAAGCGAAGACGCGGTCCCGCGGTGCCTGGTCACCCCTGTTCACAAATCGGGCGATGCAGTAAGCTGAGCGTATTGAGGGCGGTGGTTGCGCCGCCCGGATTGCTCCCCCTTCCCAACAGGAGACCGAGTTGTGAACAGAAAACTGCTTTCGTTGCTGGTGGCGGCCATGGTGCTGGCCAGCGGGAGTCTGTGCCCGGCGCAGGAGGCGAAGCCGGTGGTGACGGTTTTGTTCTCCGGCTACGATGCGTTGCGAGTCGATGTCGGGTACGTAGGTGGGCTGTTGGGCCAGCCGGAACTGGCCGCGGCGCTCGACGGCATCATTGCGTTGAGCACCCAAGGTAAGGGGCTGCAAGGGCTCGACGCCGAGCGGCCGTGGGGCGCCGTCGTGTACAGCCGGGGCGAGGAGTTCCCCATGGCGGTGTTCGTGCCGACGACCGACGTCAAGGCGCTGGCCGGCACCCTCACGGCGCTCGACTTCGAGGCGGTCGTCCAGCCCGACGGTACCTATGAAGTCCAAACGCCCATGCAACCCATGGTGATGAAGGAACGCGACGGCTGGGCCCTGGTGGCCGACAGCGCCGACACCCTCGCCGCGTTGCCCGACGACCCCACCACGCTGGTGGCCCACATGGCCGGCAAGTACAACTTCGGCATCACGGCCCACGTGGCCAACCTGCCCGAGGAAGTACGGCAGATGATCACCGACCAGCTCGGCATGGGCGCCGCGATGGGTATGCCCCAGATGCCCGACGAGACGGACGAGCAGTACGCGCTGCGCAAGGCAATGACCGACAGGTCGATCGGGCAACTGACGACCATGATGACCGAGTTGGACCGCTTCCTGGTAGGCATCAACATCGACGCGGAGGCGGGCGAGGCGACGTTCGACCTGGCCGTCAGCGCCCTGGAGGGCACCAATACGGCCGAGCAGTTCGCCCAGCTTATGGAAACGACGACCAACTTCGCCGGCTTCGACCAACCCGACGCCGCCGTCTCGGCCCTCATGTCGTCGAAGCTCACCGAGGAAGACGCGGAGCAGTTGAGGACTCTTCTTGGCGGCGTGCGAACGGGGGCGCTGGAGGAACTGGAACAGCAGAACCTCAGCGACGACGAACTCGCCGTCTCCGAGCAACTGATGGACAAGATCTTCGACGTGCTCGAAGAGAACATCGACGCCAAGGTGCTCGACGGCGGCCTGATCGCCAAGATGGCGCCCGACCGGCTGACCGTCGTGGCGGGCATGCACGTGGCCGACGGGCCGACGACCGAAGAACTCGTCAGGCAACTTTTCGAACAGTTCATCAAGGACCAGCCCGAAGCCGAAGCATACGTCCAACTCGACGCCGAGACCCACGCGGGCATGAACCTGCACGTGGTGTCCACCCCCACGGAAGAACTGGCCGAGGGGGCCGAATTCATGCAAAAGCTCGTTGGTGACACGTTCGACGTGATTGTGGGCATCGGGCCGAACAGCCTTTACTTGGCCGCGGGGCGCGACGCCGCGGGCGAGTTGAAGCAGGTGATCGACGCCTCGGCCGCCGCGCCGGACAAGCGGGTCTCGCCTGCAACCGTTCGGGTGGCCTTAACGCCCATTGTCAACATGATCGCCGCCATGGAGGACGATCCGTCGACCCAGCAGATGGCCGGTATGATGACCATTGCGCTCGGCCAATCGCCCGGCAAGGACCGCGTGAAGTTCGAGACGCGCCCGCTTCCCAACGGGTCGTTGACGCGCATTACCCTCGAGGAGGGCGTCATTCGGGTCCTCGGCATGGCCGCCATGATACTGCCGGAGATGATGATGGGGCCGGGCACCGGCTTCGACGATTTCTAGCGCGCGCGATGCCCAATCCCTTCGCCACCACGCGAACCGAAATTGCCGGCGTGGCCGTTGCCGAGGTGGCGCGCCGGTTCGGAACGCCCGTCTTCGTGTACGACCAGGCCAGGGTCGCCGAGCGGATCGGCGACCTGGCCCGGTTCGACTACGTGCGGTACGCCCAGAAGGCCTGCTCGAACTTGGCAATCCTCGATTTTGTGCGCCGCCGAGGCGTACTGGTCGACGCGGTGAGTGCCGGCGAGGTGCAGCGGGCGCTTCGGGCCGGGTACGCGCCCCAGGGTACGCCCCCGCCGGTCGTTTACACGGCCGATATTTTCGACGCCCAGTCGCTCGACCTGTGCGCGCACCTCGACCTGCATGTCAACTGCGGCTCGCCCGACATGATCGACCAGTGGGGCCGTCGCGCGCCGGGCCGGGAAATTACCTTGCGGCTGAACCCCGGCTTCGGGCACGGCCACAGCCGCAAGACCAACACCGGTGGCGAGAAGTCGAAGCACGGCATCTGGCACGAGCAGCTCGGCGCGTGCCTGGCCAGGGCGAAACAGTACGATCTGACCGTCGGCGGCTTACACATGCATATCGGCTCGGGCACCGACCTGGAGCACCTCGGTCGGGTGTGCGCGGCCATGGAAGGCGCCGCACTGGAGGCCGGGCCGCAAGTGACTTCGATCAGCGCCGGCGGCGGCCTGCCGGTGCCCTACCACGACGGCGAGCAGTACGTCGACCTCGATGCCTATTTTCAACGCTGGGATGCGGCCCGCCGCAGGCTGCAAGACCGCTTCGGCCACGCAGTGCGGTTGGAGATCGAGCCCGGCCGATACCTGACGGCCGAGGCGGGCTACCTGATTGCCGAAATCCGCGCGGTTAAGCGGCAGGCCGCCAACACGTTCTACTTAGTCGACGCCGGGTTCAACAACCTCGCCCGCCCCATCCTGTACGGCGCCCACCACCCGATGGCCATTGCCCCGGCCGACGGCGATACGGCGCGCCCCCAACACGAGGTGATCGTAGGCGGTCCGCTGTGCGAGTCGGGCGACATTTTCACGCAAGAGGAGGGCGGGGTCGTGGGTACCCGCCGCCTGCCCGAGGCCCGCGTGGGCGACCTGCTGGTCATCGAAAACGCCGGAGCCTATGGCTTCGTGATGGGCTCGAACTACAACTCGAAGCCGCTGGCCGCCGAGGTCCTCCTGCGGCCCGACGGCCCCCAACTCATCCGACGCCGCCAGTCGTTCGAAGAAATCATCCAGGGCGAATCGATTCCCG
>PWXP01000007.1 GCA_003561895.1 Planctomycetaceae bacterium
CGTTGCGGCGGTCGGCCTCGACCGGGCCGGCGTCGGTTTGCAGCCGCACGCGGTCGAGGTCGAGCCGGTCGATCAGGCCGGACAGTTCGTCGTCGTTTTCGAGGATGATGCGGTCGGTGGGGGGCGACGCGGGGGTTGAGGCGAAGGTTGTTGGGGCGTCTTGTCGGGCGGACGGCACACGGCGTGTGTTTGCTACACGTTTAGGGACGGACGGCACACGGCGTGTGTTTGCTACGTTTTGTGCAGTGGACGGCACATGGCGTGTGTTTGCTACACGTTTAGGGACGGACGGCACACGGCGTGTGCCTGCTACATTGGCGCGGTCGAACAGGAGGGTGCGGCGGCGGGGGTCGGCGGGAAGTTGGAAGACGATGCCGGCCACTTGATCGAGCGGAAGGGTGATCGGCCCGAGAAGCATCGAATCGGCTTCGAGGTTGACTTCGTTCATGCCGGTCACCTCGGCGGCGAGCAGGCCGCCGCCGGCCAGCACGATAACCGGTCCGCGCAGGAACTCGCGCGGGGCGCCCCATCGGACCAGTTCTTCGGCCGAAAGCGAACGTTCCTCAGCCTCGGCGGTGAAGACGAGGTTCCAATCGTGGTCGATCGAGACGAGTTCCGCCGCAAACGGCCGGCGGTCGACCGGTACCGCAATGGCGTCGGCCGCTGCCGACGGGCAAGCAAGCAGGCAGACTGCAAGCAGGGCAAAGGACCATCCGATGACGTCAGGCATTTCTCATCTCTTCATCGATTTCCTCTTGGGTTTGGCGAAAGGTTGCTACCCCATAGTCGGCCAAGCGCTGCAGGAACACAGGTTTGGAAACGCCCGCGAACTCGGCAGCGGCTCCTGACGACAATCGTTCCAACTCGAAAAGCTTGACGGCCGCTAACATTCGCAACTCCTCCGCAGCTTTTTCAGGGGGAACATTGAGGGCCGACGCCTGTTCGTCGGGGATCGTTACGGTCAATTCACACATCACAAACTCCTACACGCGATGGGCAAGCGAGCTGCCCTGCCGCTTCCCGAACCCCTTCGGTGCACCAGCAAGTCGCTGCCATTGGTGAGCTAGTAAGCCCCCGCCAAGGTTATTTTACCACACTTCCGAGCCGCTTTCACGGTTCAGCTATGGTGCGCCGCACCCTCCCTCGGCCCCCAGCCATGCCGCAACCCCCCCCTCGATGGCCTTCATTTCGCCAAGGAACTCGCCGGTGATCTCCCAAAAAGCGGATGAGCCGGTGCGGAACAGGAATGGACACGTTCGGAAAACGAAAGAAAGCGAACACCCCTTCGCTCAGCGCTGGAAGATGGGCAGATAGTCGTTGGGCACCTGGAGCACGATCAGGGCCATGGCCGTGGCGTATTCGCGATTGATGTAGGTGGTGGGCCAGAACCCGTCCTCGTGCTGCCGGCGGACCAACTCGTCGCGGACGGCCGGGTACCACCGCTCCCACGGCTCTCCGCCGACGTGCCACATCGCCTGCACGGCGTAATACTGGCCGTAGAAGTAGTAGGCCTCGTGTCGGGCGACGCCCGGCTCGGGAAGGAACTGCAGCAGGTATTCGACTCCGCGGTCGATTTCCGGCCCCTCGTACACGCCGGCGCTTTGGAATCCGACGATGGCGGCCGCCGAGCGCGGGAACAGGCTGTCGCCGCCGGCGATGGCCATGTACATGAACCCCCCGTCCGGATTCTGGCATCGCCGGAGGTAGTCGACGCAACGTTCGACCGTTTCGGTGGGGACGAACAGGCCGGCGTTCCGGGCCGCGCGGAGCGCCATCATCTGGCAGACGGTGACCGAAATGTCGGCGTCGGCCGGCTGCGGCTGGTATCGCCACCCGCCTTCCTTGTTCTGCGAATGGATGATGAGCTTCACGGCCGCGGCCAGCTTGTTGCGCAGCTCCCGGCGGGGCGACATGCCGTAGCAGTCGGCAAGGAACATGGTGGCGAAGCCGTGGCCGTACATCGGGCCGTGGCTTGCTCCCCGCCGGTCGATGATGAACCCGCTTTGCTGGGTCCTGGCCAGCAGGTAGGCCACGGTCCGCTCGATCTCCCGGCCATAGGGACCCCGGCCCGGCGTGCTCCCCCCGGCCAGCCACGCGGTGCCGCCCAGCGCGGTGAGGGCCACGTTGCCGTGATAGGCGCCGGTGCCCAGCGAGCCGTCCTCGTGCTGCTGGCGCGCCAGCCACCGCAGCCCGCGCTCGATCGCCCGCTCAGCCTCCGGCGTGATCCGTTCCGCAACCGCCGGGTTGGCAGCGGGTGGTTGTGCGGCGGCGAATGTGGGGAAGAGGATGGCGACAATGACACAGTGGAATCGCATGGTTTCACTCCTTCATTCATCATACCATAGTGCACGATATACCATAGTGCACGATCATGCCGAAATCCACGGTGCGGCCATACAACCCCGGTCAGAAGTGGCTGCCCCCCATTGCTACGCCGGTGCGGCGGTGGCCGAAAAACCGGACTTCCAAACCATTTCCTTGTGGCCTACGCCTATTGCACGCCGCCATTTGGGCACAACATGTAGGGTACGCCCGGTAGGTCGGGTACAATATGTAGGGGTGTGCAACGCGCGTAGGCCACAAGGAACCATTTCGGCGTCGTGCGCGGCGTCGATTCGCGCGAGAAACTGACAAGGAGGTGTAGCCTTCGCATTCCCAACCCCTACCTCCCCTCTTCCGGCTTCCCCAACCGCTTCGATTCGCAGATTTGCAGCAGCACGCTCTCCGACTCAGTGCCGGGCAGGGGATAGCTTGCCAACTTCCGCAGGGCGAGGCCGTGCATCAAGCCGAGGTGCCGGGCTTCGCCGCGCTCCTCGAGCCACCCGGGGCCCTTGAGGATCAGCAGCCGGCCGAAATGGTCCCAGTGCGGGTTGAACCATTCCAGCAGTTTGCGGAGGCGGGCGACGGCCCGGACGACCAGGGTGTCGTACTTTCGGGTGGCCAATGAGCCCTCCGCGCGGCCGTGGTGGATCGGCACCGGCAGGCCGAGCCCGGCCACGATGTCGGCCACGGCGCGAGCCCGCTTGCCGACCGATTCGCACAGTGCCACGTGCAGGTCGTCGCGGACGATGGCCAGCACGACGCCGGGCACCCCGCCGCCGGTGCCCACGTCGAGCACCCGTTCACCGGTCTGGAGGAACCGGGCGAAGGCGAGGCTGTCGGCAAGGTCGCGGCTGACGAACTTCTCGTAGTCGGTGTGACGAGTGAGGTTCAGCTTCTCGTTCCACTGCCAGAGCAGCCGCGCGTAGCGGTCGAGCATTTCGACCTGCCCCTCCGGCAGTTCGATGCCGTGGCGGGCCAGGGCGGCGGTGAGGGTGTCGGGCATCATCGGTTCTCCAATATGCCTGGGCCGCAACTCGACCGTCGGCTCTTATACGCTTTTCAGGCTCTTCCGTTGCTAGGTGCAGGCCGCGCCAATATAGTAGGCACACGCCGTGTGCCGTTCGCGAATTTCGGCACACGGCGATTGCCTACTACATTGCAATTGGCCAACTTTCTGAGCGCGCGCTGGGGCGGGCGTACCGCGAGGGCTGGACCCTCCAGACGCCTGCGACCGTTCGGGGGGACTGTCCCGATTTTCGCGGCGGAGGGGGTATTCCTTGTCGAGAACGGTCTTTCGCCGCGAAAATGGGCCTGTCCCCCTCCGCCGCTCCTTGCGCTGTAACCCATGCTACCCACTGAGGAATACGTCGAGCAGGCCTACTTCTTCCGCATCGTTCTGGAGCGGATGCAGGAGGCCATGTCCACCCAGGATCTGCTGGCCGCCGTCCGCCAGGAGATCCTGGCCTCCACGCAGTTGCCGTACGCCATCGACTTCATGACGGTCGAGCTGAAGCACACCGGCGGCTTCGCGACGGCCATGCAGCGGCTGCCGCACTATTTCACCCCCTTCCAGACATTCGTGGTGGCCGAGGCCGAACGCGAAGAGGGCCGGTTCGACTTCCGCATCGCCCTGGAAATCCTCCAGCGCGAGGCCGAGTACCGCGCCAAGGGTGTCTCCCCGCAGGGCATCTTTCTGTATCAGTTCGAAACCCTCTGCCGGAACCGGCTCGGGTACGATTACGGCTTGGAGGCCATTGCGGGCGACCCGACGTTTAACGACGACTGGCGCGAATGGATCCTGACGGTCCGCCGGCAGGTTGGACTGGTCGACTTCGCCGACATGCTCTACGTGCGGAGCGACCTATACCGGCAGCAGCGCCGGACGGTGGAAAAGCCCATCCTGTTCGGCGAAAAGGAGGGGCGCATCGCCCTGGCCAACCGGCGTAAGGACCCGCTATTCCTGTTTTCCGCCCTGGAGCGTCACCTGGGCTACCCGACCGTTCCGCGACCGAAGCCCGAGGACCGCCAGAAACACATCCTCCCGGTGCTGGAGCGCAAGGTGGAGCGGCTGGAAACCCGCATCCGGCTGCTGGAAGAGGAACGGCGCGGGGGCATCGAGCTGGCGAAGTTCTACGCGCGCAACCAGCAGGAGAAGGGTCAATAGGGCCGGCGCGAGTAGGCCGTCCGCGGTGTGGAGATTCCGGAAGTTTCGCCTCGCTGGGCGCCACCGACGGCAAGGCTCCCGCCGAGGCGAGGGTCCGCGAGCGTTGGACGCACGGCGGAGTCTAGTTTACAATGGGGGCAAACGGGCCGGGCGCAAGCCGGGGGCCGGGCGCAAGCCGGCCGGAAGCGGTGAGGGGCTGCCCCGACCTTCTGGCACAGACATGCCCCCATGGGTGCCCGCCAAGCGCACGGGGCAGCCGGATGCACTTGCCGCGGTGACGGTCGCCGTGAATTTCGTTTTCGTTTCGCACAATGAAGGAGGATAACGCATGGTCATGAAACCACGAACTCGAAAGGCCGGCCGTTTCGCAACGGCTTCGTTGGCTTTCCTGAGGCAGCGGTGCCGAAGCTTCGCTCCGATGGTCGGCGCCGCATTGCTGTTGGCCGGCTGCGGCGGGCAGCAGTCGGCGGAAGCCGATCTGGCCGAGGCCGACGCGCCGGCGACCGAGGTCGCTCAGGTGGCCGCGATGGGCGTGCCCAACGCCAATGCGCCGAAAGCCGGCGCGGCCGAGGTCCGCATGATTCCCGTGCCGGCCGACGGGGCGGCCGGGCAGTGGCCGCAGTGGCGCGGCCCGTCGCGGCAGAGCTTGGTCGAAGGGAGCGGATTTCCCGACCGCTGGTCCGACAAGGAGAACGTCGTGTGGCGCGTCGAGGTGCCCGGCCGGGGCCATTCGTCGCCCATCGTCTGGGACGACCGGATCTTCCTGACCACCGCCTACGATCAGTTCCTCGAAGAGCCGGTCGAGCGAATCCTGGCCCAATCGGGCGATCGGGTGTTCCTCGACAACCGGGAGCGCGTTCGCTCGGTGTTGTGTTTTCGCCGCAGCGACGGTGAACTGCTGTGGGAGACGTTTGTGCCCGAAACGGCCGACCCCGAGGAAGGCTGGCCCAAGAGCAGCTACGCGTCCAGCACGCCCACGACCGACGGCCGGTACGTGTACGCCTATTTCGGCAACCACGGCCTGCTGGCGGTCGACTTCGACGGGAACGTCGTTTGGCACAACGATTTGGGCGAGATCCGCAACGTGGCGCGCGGCACCGCCGGCTCGCCGCTACTGTACGACGACCGCGTCATCCTGTTCCAGGACCACGGCGGGCCGGAAGGCTCGTTCATTGCGGCGTTCGACCGCGAGACGGGCGACCAGTTGTGGCGCACCGAGCGAGGGGCCCGGTACGGCTGGAGTTCGCCTATCGCCGTCCGCGTGCCCATGGAGGGAGGATACCGCGACGAGATCGTCACCAGCAGCCAGCACCAGGTCCAGGCGTACGACCCCGCGACCGGAAAGCCGCTGTGGTGGTCCCACGGCCTGACCGACGAGGTGGTTCCCTCGCCGGTCGTCGGCAAAGGAATGGTGTTTGCCTCCTCCGGCCGGCAGGGTCCCACGCTGGCTATCCGTCCCGGCGGTACCGGCGACGTGACCGACTCGCACGTGGTATGGCACGAGATGCGCGGCTCGCCGTTCGTCCCCTCGGCGCTGCTGTACGAAGGCTACCTGTACACGCTCAACGACATGATCCGGGTGCTGAGCTGCTACGATGCGACCACCGGCAAAATGATGTACCGCGAGCGCCTGCGGGGCGAGGTGGCCGGGCACGGCATTTCCAGCTCGCCCATCGGCGTGGACGGCAAGGTGTTCATCACTACCGACACCGGCGAGACGCTGGTCGTCCGGGCCGGCCCGGAGTTCGAGCTGCTGCACGTGAACCGGCTTGGCAGCCACGTGTTCGCCTCGCCGGCCCTGCTCGACGGCCGCTGGTACTTCCGCACCTACGATCACCTGGTGTGCATCGGCGCGCCGTAGCGTTTGGCGGCGGCGCGTTGGAACTCACACCGCTCCCGGCCCGCGTTGCCCGTCGTCGATCTGGATGGCCTCGCCGGCGGGAAGGACGAAGACCTTCCCGTCGCCGATGGTCCCTTCCGGTCCGGTGCGGGCGGCGTGGATGATCGCGTCGATGGTCCGGTCGAGGAAATCGTCGTTGACGACGATCTCCAGCACCACCTTCCGCAGCAGCATGGTGGTGTACTCGCTGCCGCGGTACATTTCGGTCCGGCCGCGTTGCCGCCCGAAGCCCTGGGCGTCGCACACGGTCATGCGCAGGACTTCGACCTTCGCGAGCGCCTCGCGCACGGCGCTGAGCTTCGGCGGTTGAATGACGGCAAAGACAAGCTTCATGAAAATCGGCCCTCCGGCGGCAGCCCGCCAGTGTACCGGCCGGCCGGTGCCGTAGGCAAGCCCGGGGGCCGTTCGGTCATTCGCCCTACCGGTAGGATGGACATTGCCGTCCGTCGTTGGCGCGACGGGCACGAATGCCCATCCTACGGCTTGGCGAGTTGCGGTCGGCCGCTCGCCTCACACGTGCAGGTTCAAAGCCGGTCCGAGGCGGTCGCGGCTGCGCGGGATCAAGATGGCCACCAGGCGGCCATAAGGATCGATCCCGGCGTATTCTGCGGCTTGGGGCAAACCGGGTGGGCGGGGAATCGCGCTGCCGAGCCTCGCGGCGCGCAACGCCTCGCCCTCCAGGTTCACTTGGGGTAAATCGGCAACCGCCGACAGCGGGGGCAGCAATCGGCCGGATACGCTTTCAGGGCTCAGTTCGTCGGGCAGGACGGCATCGGGCAGTCGAAACGGGCCGATGG
This sequence comes from Planctomycetaceae bacterium, assembly GCA_003561895.1. Classification (GTDB taxonomy): domain Bacteria; phylum Planctomycetota; class Planctomycetia; order Pirellulales; family Thermoguttaceae; genus PWXP01. The sequence continues at coordinate 7,184 of PWXP01000007.1, forward strand.
CCGTCCGCACCAGCGCCGCCATCACCGCCGACGTGCCCAATCGCTCGGCCAGGTCGCGCCCCAGCGACCGCACGTAGGTGCCGCTGGAGCACTCGATGTCGAGCACCAGTTCCGGGTACTCGTACCGGGCCACGGCAAGATGATGCACCGTGACCCGCTGCGGTTTCAGCCGCACCTGTTTCCCCAGCCGGGCCAGCGCGTACGCCCGTTTTCCCAGCACCTTCTTGGCCGAGAAAGCGGGCGGGCGCTGAAAGATCTCGCCGGTGAGGGCCTTCGCCGCGTCCTCGAACTGGTCGCGCGACGGGACCGGCGGATGGCGAAGCTCGGTGACCTCGCCCTCGACGTCCTCGGTTGGGCTGCTGCACCCCAGCAGAAACGTGCCGGTGTACCGCTTGGGCCTCTGCTGGACGTACCGAATGAGCCGGGTTGCCGAACCCACGCACACGACCAGCACGCCGGTGGCCAGCGGGTCGAGCGTGCCGGCGTGGCCCGCCTTCGCCGGCCGCACCGCCCGCAGCGCCGCGTCCACCACGCCGCGCGACGTCAACCCCGCCGGTTTGTTCAGGTTCAACAGTCCGCACATCGCTTCCATGGGGTCAATTCTCCGCCCATCGCCCTCTTAGTTCAAGGGCGGAGGCGCGGCGCGGGTCCCGACCGTCTGCTGTCGAGGCCAGGGGCTCTTCGATGAGGCATCGCGCGGGTTTCTGATTATTGCACCGCCCTAAGCGAGCGCCTCCTCGCCAATCACCGCGCAGGCGAGGTCGATCTTGCCGAACGGCGCGCTCACCTGGATGCCGGCGACGCGGTCGGCGAGGCGCGCGACCGACTCGCGGGCGATGTCGGCGCCTTCCTTGAGCTGGTCGTCGCGGCTTTCCCGGGCGGCCATGCGCTGGAGCACGGGGGCGGGAATCTCGACCCCGGGCACCTCGTTGTGCATGAACAAGGCGTTGCGGTAGCTGGCCAGCGGCCAGATGCCGGCGAGGATGGGGATGCCGTGGTGCAGTACCTCGTCGAGCATGAGCAGCAGCGCTTCGGGATCGAACACCGGCTGAGTGATGGCGAACTCAGCGCCGGCCTCGACCTTTTCGGCAAACCGGCGCAGTTCGGCGGCGCGGTCGAGCGAGGTGGGGTCCAGGCCCACGCCGATGACCGCGGAGGTGGGCGGATCGATGGCCTGGCCGCCCAGGTCGACCCCCCGGTTCAGCCGCGCCTGCACGGCCACCATGCCGATCGAGTCGGTGTCGAATACGCCGGAGGCGTAGGGGTAGTTGCCCACCTTCGGCGGATCGCCGGTAACGAACAGCAGGTTGCGAACCCCGCAGGCGGCGCAGCCGAGCAGGTCGGCCTGCATGCCAATCAGGTTGCGGTCGCGGCAGCAGAAGTGAAGGATGGGCTCGATGCGGGCGTCGGCCAGCACGCGGGCGGCGGCCACCAGCGGCGAGATGCGGGAGCTGGCCCGGGGGCCGTCGGGGATGTTAACCGCATCGACGCCGCGCCGGCGGAGCTGCCGGCACTTTTCCACCATCCCCGCCAGGTTGTGCCCCCGCGGCGGCACCAGTTCGACGGTGGCCACCGGCGTTCCCTCGGCCAGTTTTCGGGCGAACCCCGACCGCTTGGCGAAGGGGACCGGCTCCTGCTCCTCGACCTGGGCCGCCTGGATAATGGCCGCCCGGCTCCGCGTTTGCTTCAGCGGTTTGACCGCTTGGGCGATCCGGCGGATATGCTCCGGCGTGGTGCCGCAGCAGCCTCCGACCGCCGCGACGTCGAGGCTGGCGTAGCGTTTGGCGTATTCGGCAATGTATTCCGGCGAGCAGAAGTAGATCATCCGCCCACCCACCTCACGGGGATGGCCGGCGTTCGGTTTCACCCACAGCGGCAGCTCGGTCAAGTGGACGGCGTGTTCGACGGCGTCGAGCAGGCCCTCGGGACCGGTTCCGCAGTTCATCCCCCAGGCCACGGGGTCGGGGGCGTCTGGGGGGAGCGGCGCGAGCATTCGCTGGAGCGATTCGCCCGACTGAGTTTCGCATTCGCCCACGATGGCGAACGACAGGACGAACGGAAGGCCGGGAAATCCGGCCATGGCCGCGGCGGCCTGTTCGACGACCTTGCGGTTGGGCAGGGTCTCGAACATGATGAAATCCGCGCCGGCGGCCCGGAGAACCTCGACTTGCTCGGCCAGGAGTTCATGCGGGGGCACGTCGCGTTTTCCACGCGGCAGCGGCCCGACTGATCCGCCCACGTACACGGGCCAGTCAACCGCGCCGCCTACTTCCTTGGCAATGGCCACCGCGGCCTTGTGGATGTCGTCGAGCCGATCGGCCAGCCCGTACTGCGCCAGGGCGGGACGGTTGGCGCCGAAGGTGTTCGTCAGCAGCACGTCGGCGCCGGCCTCGCAGTAGTCCTGGTGGATGCTGCGGATGAGCTTCGGGTCGGACAGGCACAGTTCATCGTAGCAGCGATTGGTGAACACGTGCCGCCGGTACAGTTCGGTGCCCATCGCGCCGTCGAGCACCAGGAACCGTTCGCGGGCGGCGTCGGAAAAGTTGTGAGGTTTCATAATGAAGGACTTTCCGGGATGTGTGGATTGTGAATGGGAAACCAGTTCACCAGCGTTCTGTGGAACTTCTGATAACTTGCTCATCGAGGATGTGGTACTCACCCGTGTGCGGTTCGATGCCAATGGACATCTCGTACCGCACGTATTCGAACGGCTGCTCCCCCTGCAACATGCAGACGCGCTCCTACGGCACCTTGAACTCGGCGGCCAACTGTTCTCGTACCCCCGCGTGGGTCGTTACGCTCTCTCCAACCAGTGTATCCTAATAAAGGGTAGGGTCCGCCGACCCGGAAGTGCCAAAGCCGCCGTTCCGGCCGTGCACAGCGCGTACTCGTGGCGCGATGCGGTCGGCACGGGCATGCGGGTAAACGCGCGGGGCTGCCGGCGGCGGAAGTCGATCGCCCGATCGGCCCGCGTCAGCTTCAGCCCGCCGTTCCAATGGAACATCCCCGGCGGCGTCCAACCTAAACCGACTCGGTAGGCTGGGCGGGTTCGGGAGTGGCGACTTCCTCTTCCTCCTCGGCCAGCAGCCGCTCGTCGGCGCCGTGTCCGGCCGCCCGCCATACCTGCTCTAAGGCCTCGCCCGTGCGGCGCACGATCACTTCGCGGCGTCTGCTCGGCAGGGCGCCGCGCGAGGGGACCGGCGTGACCGGCCCGTCGTACCCTTTCTCATGGAGCAGTCGGAGGACGGCCGGCAGGTCGATCTGCCCCTCCTCGGCGCTGGGAAGCAGCCGCGAGTTGGCGTCGATCGCGGCCGGCGGCTGGTCGGCCGCCAACTGGGCTACCTGAACAGCCACGACCTGCCGGCCGGAAAGGCTGTCCACAACCTCGGTACTGCCGCCGCCGACAAAAAAGTCCCACACATCCAGCAGCACGCCCACGTTGTCGGCCGGAATCATGCTGACCAGCAGCGAAAGGGCGTCGAAATCGTGAATGAACTGGAAGGCATGGTCCCTGCGCAGGTACTCGGGGGCACGGAAGCCGATGCCCAGGCGGACCCCGTGCGGCTCGAGCGCCCGGCAGATTTCACTGAACCGGTGACGGTGGAACTCGAAGTTCTCGTGGTATGGGCACGTGTCGTTCGCCGGCGCCACGGTGACCACACATCGGGTGCATCCGACCGCAACGGCGGCCTCCGCGGCGGCGGGCAGCTTCTCGACGCCCTGCTTGAACTCCTCGTCGGGGGCGTCGGGGTCGAACGGCAGGGGAAACGTGCCAATCCTGATCTTGGCGCTGTCCATGAGGCGCCGGGCGTGCTCCATGCCCTTCCGCTTCACGCGGGTGGCGAACTCGACGGCGTTGAGGTCCACCCCGGCAAAGCCGTAAGTCAGGGCCAGTTCGATGACCTCACTTTGGTGGCCGGTAACGCCGAGGGCCGACGGGTTGAGGTTCTTAAACATCGCAACACTCCGTTTTAAAGCTGGCTCGGGGGGAAGGGACAAGGAACCGCGACGCCAGCCCCCCGCATGGGTTGTTTTTCGGACTTGGCAATCTTCAATTATGCCCGCCCCCAGCAAATCGTCCAAGGGGGGGCTCCGGCGAAAAGAGCATGCCCGACAATTGGGAAACCTCGGTCGACGAACTGCAGACCGAAGCGGAACTCGCTGCAATCGATCATAGCGCGTTGCGCGGAAGCCCCTATGGCGGGGATCAATGGCTTTCCCAAGTGGCCACCCGCCTGGGGATGGAGGCGGCGCGCCGACCCCGGGGGAGGCCCGGCAAGTATCTTACCTAAACCCCCGGAAAAGAGCTGCTTTTTTGCCCTTTTTCCCCTAGCCACCGGGGCGGTTGGCTGGTAGAATGGGGCGTTTCGCACATGCGCTCGGGTTGCGCGCCTTGCCACCCCCAAACAACTTGCCCGCCGATGGACTTCCGCGTCGACCTGCATATCTTCCGCGGCCCGCTCGACCTGCTCCTGTACCTGGTCCGCAAGCACGAGGTCGATATTTGCGACATCCCCATTGCGGAGGTGACCGACCAGTACCTCGAGTACCTGTCGGTGCTGGAGCAGCTCGACGTGAACGCGGTGGGCGATTTCCTGGCCCTGGCCAGCACGCTCGTCGAGATCAAGTCGCAGCAGGTCCTGCCCCGCAGCGACGAGGTGGACGACGCCATCGAGGACCCCCGGCAAGAGCTGGTGCAGCGCCTGCTGGAATATAAGCAGTTCCGCGACGCGGCCAGCACGCTCGAGGAGCGCGGCCGGCAATGGCAGCAGCACTACCCGCGTGTCACTTCCGACCTGCCGCGGCGCGAGCCGGACCCGGCCGACCAACCCATCGCCGAGGTCGAATTGTGGGACCTGGTCAGCGCGTTCGGCCGGATCATGCGCGAAACCGAGGCGGTGGAGCCGTCGAACATCGTCTACGACGATACGCCGATCCACGTCTACATGGGGCAGATCCACGCGCGGCTGCTCGAGCGGGGGCAGCTCGCCTTCAGCGAACTGTTCGAGCCGGGAATGCACCGCTCCACGACGATCGGCATTTTCCTGGCGGTGCTGGAGCTGGTGCGGCACGCCCACGTGCGGCTCGATCAGAACGAGTTGTTCGGCGAGATCTGGGTGCTGCCGAACCTCCAGTGCGCCGAGCCGCTCGACCTGTCGAACGTCGATACGTACGGGACCTGACGCGCCGCCCATGATCGAGAACCTCCCGGTCCACACGATCGCGCACAAAGACTTGACGGTCGAGGGCTACTCGCGCGCGGCCGTGCAGACGTATTGGCGCATCCCGGAGTTGAAGGTGGGATTCGACCTGGGGGCGCAGCCGTGGTCGTTCATGGGCACGCCCACGTGGTTCGTCTCGCATACGCACATGGACCACGTGGTGGCCCTGCCGGTGTATGTGGCCCGGCGCCGCATGATGAAGATGGAGCCGCCGGTCATCTACCTGCCCGAGCCCGCCATGGAGCCGGTCCAGCGGATACTTCGCCTGTTCAGCCGCCTGGACCGCGGCCGGCTGCCGTGCGAGCTGCGGCCGCTGGGCCCCGGCGACGAGGTCGAGCTTTCCCGCGAGCACGTGGTGACTGTCTCGCCGACGGTGCACACGGTCCCTTCGCTGGGGTTCGTGCTGTGGGAGCGCCGCCGGAAGCTGAAGGCGGAGTACCTGGGGCTGCCGGGCGAGCAGATTCGCGACCTGCGCCTCTCGGGCGTCGAGATCACCAACGAGGTGCGCAAGCCGCGGGTGGCCTACCTGGGCGACAGCGCCCCCGGCGGGCTCGACGCCTGCCCCGCCATGTACGAGGCCGAAGTGCTCATCCTCGAGGTGACCTTCGTGGCGCCGCGGCACCGGAAGGATAAGATTCACAAGTTCGGGCACATCCACCTCGACGACCTGATCGAGCGGCGCGACCGGTTCCGCAACGAGCTGATCATCGCCTCCCACTTCAGCACGCGGTACCACGAGCGCCAGATCCGCCGCCACGTGGAGAAGACGATTCCCGACATGCTTGACGGCCGGCTGAAGCTGTGGGTCTGACCGCCGGCCTCAGGCGGCGCCGTGCCGGTCTGGCGCCGGCCGTCGCCCATGGTAGAATGGAGCCTGACACCGATCCGGCAGGGAGTTCGTGATGATTGCACCTCACATGTTCGCGGAGCGCATCGCCGTTGCGGCCGTCCTGGCTTTCAGTACGGGCTCCGCCGCGGCACAACAGGCCGAGGCGTTCGACTGCTACGGCGGATGGCTGCACGACAGCCAGTTCATGGACCAGATGGGCTCGCCGTTCCTTTTGGCGCACGGGCTGGGCGAGTCGGTGGCCGACGCTCGAACCACCGTCCGTTTTCCCGCCCCCGGCACCTACCGGGTTTGGGTGCGCACGCGCGATTGGGTTGCCCCCTGGAACGCGCCGGGGGCGCCGGGCCGGTTCCAACTGCTCGTCGACGGTAAGCCGCTCGAAACGGTGTTCGGCACGGAAGGGGCCGAGTGGCACTGGCAGGAGGGCGGCACGGTCGAGATTACTGGGAGGTCGGGTATGCGTTCACGGCGGTCCGCAACGCGGCCATCGACCACCCTACGTTACTTGAGCGAACCGACCCCTTGCGGGGCAGAGTGGCGCCGTGCCGGCGCGGAGGAAGAATCATGGATGCAAACAATCCAAAATCCAAAATCCAAAATCGGGTTTTACGCTCGTGGAGCTTCTGGTGGTCATCGCCATCATCGGCATCTTGATTGCCCTGCTGCTGCCGGCGGTGCAGGCGGCGCGGGAGGCGGCCCGGCGGTTGCAGTGCGCGAACCATCTGAAGCAAATCGGCCCAACAGCGGGGTCCCCTTCGCCGCCTTTCGCGACGGAACCAGCAACACCATCATCGTGGGCGAGCGCCATTATGAAACCCGCTCGTGGGTCACCGGCTCGTGGTATTCCGGCAGCCGGACGAACATGACCAAGATATGCAATTACAACAAGAACGTGACGTGGCCGATCAATTCCGATCCTGACCAGATCGGCTATTACGTCTACTCGCAAATTGCTCCCCCCGGGGCGCAGAAGAGCGTCCTGTTCAACGATTTGCACTACGGCAGCCGGCACCCGGGCGGGGCGCAGTTCCTGCTGGGCGACGGCAGCGTCCATTTCCTCAGCGAAACGATGGACTTCACGACGTTTCAGGACATGGCGACCATAGCCGGAGGCGAGGTGATTTCATGGGAGCAGTGACCCTTGGGAAGACATTGATTCTCGGCGTGGTCGTGTTGGCCGGTTGCGGCCGCGCGGCCGGCCCGCCCACGTATCCGGTTTCCGGCAGGGTCACGTACCAGGGCGCGCCGCTGGAGCGTGGCACGGTGCTGTTCGTGCCGGAACAGGGCCCGGCCGCCGGCGCGACGATCGCCTCCGACGGCACGTTCCGGTTGCGCACGGTTGCCGGCCGGCATTGGGTGGGCGTCACGTCGGTGCCCGAGCCGCCGCCCGACGTGGAACCGGAGGACTACCACGCGTCCCCGCTCATTCCCGCCCGCTACAACCGGCCCCATAGTTCCGGCCTCACGGCCGAAGTGCAGCCGGTCGGTGACAACCGCGTCACGTTTGAGCTATAGTGAGGAGTGAGGAGGGAGGAGGGAGGAGTGAGGAGTGAGGAGGGAGGAGTGAGGAGGGAGGAGTGAGGAGTGAGGAGTGAGGAGGGAGGAGTGAGGAGTGAGGAGTGAGGAGGGAGGAGTGAGGAGTGAGGAGGGAGGAGTGAGGAGTGAGTACGAAGTGCATGCAAACCCCAAGCACCCCACCGCCCCTGCGGCGGTGGAGCGAATGATTGACGACTATGACGGCCCCCATCTACACCGTTGCCAACTGCAAGGCCGCGTATCAGTTGAACTGGGCATCATCCCTGTTCTGGCATGGTTCCGTGGCCGACGCCGCTTGGCTTCCGGAGCTTCAGGCCGCCACCGAGGCCGACGGCGTCCGCGTTCTCGAACATCGTTTCGCCAAGCCAGGCGTCAGCCAGTTGCTGGTAAGCAGCCGGCCCGATGTGGCGCCGCAGCGCGTGGTGTGGTCGGTCAAGGGCCGGCTTCAGCACCTGGTGCGGCGCGAGCACCCAAAGGCGTTCCACCATCCACCTAGCCCCTAGCAACTAGCAACTAGCAACTAGCAACTAGCAACTAGCAACTAGCAACTAGCAACTAGCAACTAATCCCCCGGAGAACCACCATGACAGTCTTCCGACCCGCTTCATTCCGACCCGTTTCCAGCATCGGCCTTTTGGCCTTGGCTATGTTCTTCCCCGCCGGCGGCCCCGCGCAGGCCGACACCC
>PWXP01000341.1 GCA_003561895.1 Planctomycetaceae bacterium
CGTGGAAAGCACCGGCGCTGCGCCTCGTCACGAAGGGGGCGGGACTCTCGGCGGCAATTCTAGAGGAGCGAACGCTTGAAGGCGTATCTTGACTCATCCTCGTTCGCAAAGCGGTTTATATTACCCCCCGTATGGACTAAGCCATGCCCGAAAAGGTCGTTATCATCGGCAGCGGCCCCGCCGCCTGGACTGCCGCCATTTACGCCGCCCGCGCTGAGCTAAAACCCCTACTTTTCGAGGGGGCCATCACCCAGGAGAACCAGGAGAACGGCACCTTGCCGCTTGGCCAACTTGCCTTAACCACCGAGGTGGAGAACTACCCGGGCTTTCCCACCGGCGACCTGAGCGCGTATCTCGACAGCGCGATCGCTTTGCCCCAGCGCAAGGCGTTGCCTCCCCACAATAAGGAGGGCGTAAGCGGCCCCGAACTGATGGAGCTGATGCGTCAGCAGGCGAAGAACTTCGGCACGCGCGTCATCACCGACGACGCCGTCGAGGTCGACTTCGACCGCCGCCCATTCCGTGTGACCGCCTCCGACGGCTCGCGGCACGAGTCGCAGGCGGTGATCGTGGCCACCGGCGCCCGGGCCAATTACCTGGGCCTGCCCTCCGAGCAGCGGCTGAAGAACCGGGGGGTCAGCGCCTGCGCCGTGTGCGACGGTGCCCTGCCCCGGTTCCGCGACAAGCCCCTGGCAGTGGTGGGTGGCGGTGATTCAGCCGTCGAGGAGGCCGATTACCTGGCCAAGTTCGCCAGCAAGGTCTACCTGGTCCACCGCCGCGACGAGTTGAGGGCCTCGAAGATCATGGCCAAGCGGGCGATGGACCACCCGAAAATCGAAATTCTTTGGAGCCGCGTCGTCGGCGAGGTGCTCGGCAACGACGAGGAGGGCGTAACCGGCTGCCGGCTTCGCAGCACCAAGGGCGAGTCCGACCTGGAACTGGAAATCAGCGGTTTTTTCCTGGCCATCGGTCATACGCCGAACACGGCATTCCTGCGGGGCAAGCTGGCGATGAACGACGCCGGCTACATCCAGTGGACCACCCCCCAGAGGACGTACACCAGTGTGGAAGGCGTTTTCGCCGCCGGCGACGTGGCCGACGACTACTACCGCCAGGCCGTCACGGCCGCCGGAACCGGCTGCATGGCCGCACTCGACGCCGAGCGGTGGCTGGCCGCCGAAGGAGCGTGATCGGCCGTTGACAACGCCCAGCGGCCACGCTAAACTCGAAAAAATCCCGGGGTGAGCGGCAGACGTAGGATGGACATTCCTGTCCGTCGAACCACCGGACCGATGTCCGTCGAACCACGGGACGGACAGGCAGGAATGTCCATCCTACCTGTGAACAGGCGTCAGCCGGTCATCCAATGCAGTGCCCCCTATCGGGTGGCGAACCCACTCCATACCAAGAGGACGCAACGCCATGGCTTCCGAGGCAAAACAAGAGCAAAACGTTTCCCAAAACCCAAAAATCGAGGGGGACCGGCAGCTTATCCGCGATGCCCGGGCCAAGGGCCGCGGGCCGTTATTCGGCGCGTTTGTGCGCCTCTCCGGGCCCGGCTGGCTGCAAAGCGCTATCACGCTGGGCGGCGGCTCGCTCTCGTCGAGCCTGTACCTGGGCGTGCTGGGCGGGTTCATGTTCATGTGGTTGCAGCCGCTGGCCATGGTGGCCGGCATTGTCATGCTCAGCGCCATTGCGTACGTGACCCTTTCGACGGGCAAACGTCCGCTGCGGGCCATCAACGAGCACATCAACCCCGTGCTGGGCTGGGGCTGGTTGCTCGCCTCGATGATGGCCAACCTGGTGTGGTCGATGCCCCAGTTCGCGCTGGCCACGGCGGCCCTGCGCCAGAACCTGCTGCCCGGCCTGGTGGGCGAAGACGCCATGCCCGAACTCCACGGCAGGTTGTATGTTTCCGTGTTCATCCTGGCCGTCGCCGTGACGGCGTCGATGCTTTACACGGTCGGCGGGAAAGGGATGAAGGTTTTCGAGATCGTGGTGAAGTGCATGGTGGGGGTCACGGTGCTTTCCTTCATTGGCGTGGTCACGCGATTGACCATGACCGGTCAGTTGCCCTGGAATGAGATCTTCGCCGGCTTCGTGCCGAACCTGCGGTTGCTCTACGAGCCGACGCCGCACCTGACGGGGCTGATCGACAACGTGGCCGCAGAGTACCGGGCCTTCTGGTCGAACATGATTGTGGGCCAGCAGCGCGACGTGATGATCAGCGCAGCGGCCACGGCCGTCGGCATCAACATGACCTTCCTGTTCCCCTACTCGATGCTTCGGAAAGGGTGGGACCGCGACTTCCGCGGCTTGGCCATTTTCGACCTTTCGACCGGCTTGTTCTTTCCCTTCCTGTTGGCCACAAGCTGCGTGGTCATCGCCTCGGCGTCGCAGTTCCACGCGCAGCCGGGCCTGGGCCTGGTCGAGGAGTACGACGAGACCGGGCAGCCGATTGTGCCGGCAGCCAACCTGGTCGGCAGTTACGAAGGGCTGTTGCGAGGTCGCCTGGAGCACGAATTGGGCGAAGAGGCCGTAAACGCGATGAGCGAAGAGGAATTCGACGCGCGCATTGAGCAACTCGGTGACGCCGACCGCCACATGGCGGCCGTGCTTGCTCGGCGCGACGCCTTCAACCTGTCCGACTCCCTTTCGCCGCTGGTGGGGCGCCAATTTTCGCATTACGTGTTCGGCATCGGCGTGCTGGGCATGGCCATGGGGGCCGCCACCATGCTCATGCTCATCAACGGCCTGTGCTTCTGCGAGCTGCTCGACCGCCCCGCCAAGGGTTGGACCCAACGCGCCGGCTCGCTGATGGTGTGCGTGGGGGTGCTCGGGCCGTTCTTCTGGCGAGACGCCCAGATGTGGCTGGCCATTCCCACCTCGGTGTTCGCCATGACGCTGCTGCCGTTCGCCTACTTCAGCTTCTACCTGCTGATGAACCAGAAGACCCTGCTGGGCGCCGATATGCCCCGCGGCCTGAAACGCATCTGGTGGAACACGCTCATGGCCGTTGCGGCCGGGCTCGCCGCCGGCGCCAGCCTCTGGTCGCTGTATTCCAGGCTCGGCTGGTACGGCTTCGGGCTGGTCGGCCTGGTCTTGGTGCTGATGGGCGTCGTCCACGCGGTACGGAAGGCGAATCGTGCGGCCGGGTAGGCCATGTCGTTTCCTCCCATCGAAAACTGCCGGTTCTTGACCGGTCCGACCGGATCGGGCAAGACCGCCGCAGGCGTCGAGTTGGCGCAGAAGACCGGCGCCGAGATCATCTCGATGGACTCGATGGCCCTGTACCGGGGCATGGACATCGGCACCGCCAAGCCGGCGGCGCTGGAGCGGGCCGCCGTGCCGCACCACCTGATCGACGTGCTGGGGCCGCACGAGGAGTACAGCGTGGCGCAGTACGTGGCCGCCGCCCACGAGAGGGCGGCCGAAATCCGCGCGCGGGGCCGCGAGGTGCTTTTTGTGGGCGGCACGCCCCTGTATCTGAAGGCGCTGCTGCGCGGCCTGTTCAAAGGCCCGCCCGCCGACGCCACCTTCCGCCGCCAACTCGAGGAGGAGGCCCGGCGGCACGAACCCGGCCGGCTGCACCAGCGCCTCGCGCAGGTCGATCCCGCCTCCGCCGAGCGGCTCCACCCGAACGACACGCGGCGGATCATCCGGGCGTTGGAGGTGTACGAGAAGACCGGCGAACCGATGAGCGACTGGCAGCAGCATTTCAACCGCCTGCCCGAGGAAACCGGCAACCGGGTGTACGTGCTCGACTGGCCGCGGCACGAGCTGAACGAGCGGATCGACCGCCGCGTGAACGCCATGTTCGCCGCCGGCCTGGTCGAGGAGGTGCGGGGGCTGATGGCCCTCGAGCCGCCACTGAGCCGGACCGCCCGCCAGGCCGTCGGCTACCGCGAGGTGATCGAGCACCTCGAAGGCGTCCGCGGCCTCGACGGAACCATCGCGCTGGTCAAGCAGCACACCCGCCAGCTTGCCAAGCGGCAGGGCACCTGGTTCCGCAGCCTGCCGGAAAGCCGCTACGTGGCCATGGGCGGGCGGCTGGCGGAGGGCACGAGGCGGTTGGTGTGACCGTTTCCCGCGAAAAAGTCCCGTCGGCGGGAAGAACCCGTAGCGCAACGCAGTGCCCCCCTCGCCGGAGGCACCTGCCAACTTCGAAACCAGTAAGATACAATTACAAAAAGGGCGATGAGGTGCCCACAGCATTCTTC
>PWXP01000356.1 GCA_003561895.1 Planctomycetaceae bacterium
CACTATAATGCCCCGGCTCAGAGGCCAACCACCTTAAAACCCGAAGAAAACCACCCTCAACCCCTCAAAACCCGCCGAAAACGGCCGGGGGGGCTTCATGCCACCCGCGGAAGTTGGGCTAAGGCGGTATGGCGAAAAACCGCCTGCACGTAGAAACGCCTTGTGGCCTACGCCCGTTGCACGACACTATATTGTATCCCAGTTGGCCGGCATGCCCTACATGTCGTGCCGACATGGCCGTGTGCAATAGTCGTAGGCCACAAGGTAGAAACGGAAGAGCCGGACTTTGCGCATTCGGCGTTGAACTCATTCCTGCCCCCCAACCGGGCTGGGCGAATGTTTACCCAGACCCCGCACAAACTCAAGGGCCGCAAGCACTTAGGCAAACATCGGCCGATTGTGACCTATTGCGGCCAGAATCATCAGTGGAGCGGAGGAGATTCGAACTCCCGACCTCTTGAGTGCGATTCAAGCGCTCTCCCAACTGAGCTACCGCCCCGGGCGATACCCCTGGAGTTCTAGACCCTTGGATACTGCCGACGAATTATTGATTCTAGACGCCCCGCCGAACTCTGTCAAAGGGGGTCAGGAAAATAAAGGGGCCAGGCGCATATATTGGATAAAATGCGCAGCCTGGCGCGTCATGCCGATGCTCTGCGAGGGCGGCCCATCGCCCAGCAACGGCCCGCCGGCTGCTCATACCCGGCCGGGGAGGCTTCCCGCGTTGTTGTACACAAGTTTGGAGTTGTGTAAAGGGCCACCTGCGGGCTCGCCCCGCCGGAGCCGTGGTCAGTGAGCTAACGGGCACGGTTCACCCGAATATTTCCCCTGCACGCTGCCGCCGGCGGCGGCAGCGTGCAGGGGAGATGGCGAGCCTGCACACCATGTTAGCCGACTGACCACCGCTCCAGGCCGGGCAAGCCGGGCGGTGGCGCCCACGACTTGTGTACCACAACGAGGGAGGCTTCCCCAGCGGCTGTGGGTGAACTTCATGCGGCCGGCCGGGCTGGCCTCGCATCGTGGCAGTCGTGACCGAGCGTGGCCGGCGGGCGGATCGTCGCGTCCGTGTAGGCCTTGGCCTGTGGATCTCGCTCAATTTGCCGGACGAGTCGGTCCACCGCGAGGGCGTACCGGCCCAGGCCGGTGTAGGTGCGGCCAATCCTCCACGCCTCGCGCAGGCAGAACAGCAGCAGGTTCTCGCGTGGAAGGCCCGGCCGGCGCGTTCGCCGAACCCTGCGGCGAAGTAGGCCGCATTGGAGCGGATGCAGTGCCTCAAACCGATAGGCGCCGTAGTAGGCCAGAATGGCCGCGGCCACATGCCGAACCCCGGCACCCAAGACGTGCGCCCGGCGCAAAAGGGTCTGCACGTGTTCCGGGCTGTAATACTGGTGCCACGCCCGATCGTACATGTCGCGCAGGGTGCGGGCGTCCATTGTGGGATGCCGTATGGTCACGTGCTCCAAGTCGTATTGGTTCAGGTCGGGCTCCAGCCATTCGCCCTGTTCGTATACGGCCCGGTGATCGGCCGAACCCGGCAGGGCGGTCAGGAGGAAGAACTGGAGGATGTCGACGGGAATCTCCTCCTGGATAAGCCGGATGTCGCGGTCGATGGACTCGGGCGTGTCGGCGGGGAAGCCGAGAATGTAACCGGCATGGGTAAGAACATGCCGCTCGCGCCAAGCCAGGAGCATTTCCCGGTACTCGCTCACGCGGTTCTGACGTTTTCCGGCATGGGCCAGATTTCGGGGGTTGACGCTTTCCAGGCCAATGAACACGCGCGTGCAGCCTGCCCGGGTCGCCTTCTCGACGAATCGGGGGATTTTGTGGGCGAGGGCGTCGACCTGGATGAGGAACTTCATGCGCAGGCCGTCTTGCTCGCGCAGGGCGATCAACCGATCGAAGATCGCTTCCCAGTTGCGGTTGCGGGCGAGGTTATCGTCGGTGAAATAGAAGCGGTGGATGCCGTCGGCCACCTGCTCGCGCAGGGCCCGCTCGACGTCGTCGGCAGTGCGGCAACGCGACTTCCGCCCCTGCACGTTGATGATGGTGCAGAAACTGCAATCGAACGGGCACCCCCGCCCCACGTCGAGGGGCGCGAAAAACGAGGAGCGGCGGGCGATCCGCCGGGGCAAGCGCGGCATGACCTGCCCGGCCAAATCGGGCAGTTCTCCAAGGTGGTTGTACACCGGCTCAAGCCGCCCGCAATAGGCGTCGGCCAATAGGTGCTCCATCCGCCCTTCGCCTTCGCCGGCGAACAGCGTCACACCCATCTCCTTCATGGCGCGTATTTCTGCGGGCAACTCGGGAAGCATGGCAAGGGAGCCGCTCACGTGAAAACCGCCCACGACCACCGGAATGCCGGCTGCTCGAAACGGGCGAGCAAGGTCCATCGCCCTCGGGAACTGGTTGGTCTGTACTCCTGCAATGAGCACGATTCCGCGTCCGCCGCGGCGGTTGATCCGGCGAATGATGCCGGCGGTGGGAATGACCGTGTGGCACTCGTCATAGCCATTCACGACGATTTCGACGTGATTGCCCAGCACGCGGCGGTCCCGGCAATCCTGGACGAGGGCCAGCAAGCAGGCCAAGGCATTCGAAGGAATGAAAGCCCGCCACCACTGGATGACATAGCCGTCATCGTCGTAGTGGGACGGCTTGATGACGTCTACGAAGAACTTCTCGGGGCGTTGCCTAATTGAACTCACGGAAGGCCTCCTTGCTCATTCAATGTGTACGGCCGGTTCCGCCCGCCACAAGGCCTCTGCGCTTGCGGAGTATCTCCACGGCCCGTCCAAAGGGCGACTGTCCCTTTTCGCATACGCCGAGACACAGCGGGATTGTAGCAACAGCTTGCAAGCGTGTCATCGTCAAAAACGCGGTTTTTCGGAGTCAAGGGGGGCCATTTCAGCTTTTGCGCGCTTTGGCAACGGGCCCAAAAGGTCAAGCGGCGGGGATTTGGTCGGCGCCGATGGGGGCCGGCTCCCCAAACGGGGGACCGGTTCCCCAAGATGGCGGCCGGTAAGGGGACAGGTCCATGTTTTCGGGCATCGTCTTTCTCTGAAAATCACGTTGTTTGGCCGAAAAATGGACCAGTCCCCGGCCGGCCCCTGAACGGTTACGGCGGCCGCGTGAAGGATTTCCGTGCGCGCTCCGGAGGGGGGCTGTGTGTCGAAATGCACCCCACCCCCGCCCCGCAGACAGATTGCCCGTTGCCGTGTACAATGCAATGGTTCGGCTCTTCCGTTTCCAGGTGCAAATTTGGCGCCAAAGCGTACGGTGGGTGGTTGCGGCTGTCTCAGCAGCCTTACTTCACCCACGCGATCCACGCCGTTCCGCATCTAGAACGGAAGAGCCAATGGTTGCATCGTCCCACAAGTGATCAGCGAACGCGGCTGCCCGAGGCATCCATCATGCGGATCCGATTCGGTAATCGTCGCGGCAGGTCCCGCGACACCGGCGCCAAACCGGCGACGGTTTTCGGCAAGCTCGGCATAACACTTTTTTTCCTGCTGTTCTTTGCGGCTGGAATGGTGTTCTGTTCTTTTCTGGGCGTTCAGTTCTTTCGGAACCTGAGCACCTACACGTGGCCGGCCGCCGACGCGACGATCTCCCGCAGCGAAATCGTGCGGGACGACGGCGGCGACTACCGTTTCGAGGTCCGCTACCAGTACGTCGTCGACGACCGCCCGTATACCGGCCGGGCCTACGACGCCCCGGACGGCAGCGGTTACGCGCACAGCGATTACGCGCAGTTGCAACGCCTCGCCGTGCGGTATCCGGCCGAGGCGGCGGTGACGGCGTACGTCGATCCGTCCGACCCGAGCCGGGCGATCCTCACGCCCCCCAGCCTGTGGGTCGGCCTGACCGTCTTCTTTCCCCTCATCTTCGCGGCCGTCGGCGCGGGCGGCCTCTATTTCACATGGTTCGGCAAGAGCGGCACGGCGCCATCGATCGCCAACCGCATCAAGTCCAAGCACATGGGCGGGAAATGGCTCCTCCGCCTCATGGGCGTCGGCTTTACCGGCATCGGACTTGTGGTCGCGCATTTCATGCTGATCATGCCGGTGGTGCGCGTGCACAGAGCCAGGTCATGGATGCCCGTGCCCGCTACGGTCGTCGCCAGCCGCGTGGTGACCCACCGCGGCGACGACAGCACCACTTACAGCGTCGACATCCTGTACGAGTACGAGATCGACGGCCGCACG
>PWXP01000049.1 GCA_003561895.1 Planctomycetaceae bacterium
ATGGCAATGGAGCCACCAAGAATGAGCATTGACGAGAGGACTCGCCTATTCCGCCTATTCTCCCGCATTTCGGCGCCCCGAGCGGGGATAGCGACCGAACGTTTCGGCGAGGTGATGGGGTTCCCCGGACTCGGCGCTGCTGGCGACTCGGAATTCCCGCCTAACCGGCGCGTACTTGTCCTGCATGCACCACCTAAGCATAGAGACCACAACGTCACGAGTACACAGCCAACACCAAGGGCGTTCAGCGCCACTATTGGTGGATAGTTGCTAAGGCCCGGATTATTTGAGATAGCGATTCTCGAATTACGTAAGACGGGGAGAGGTGGAGCGGACGTCCGTGTCCGCGGGAGGAAGATGGGAATTGGGGTGGGCGATCAGTTCCCAGAGGGACTGGTGGGCGATGAGTCGTGATGGGGGAGGAGATCGGCCAGGAAGTGGACCGCGGCAACGAAGTCGCGTTCGGTGGCGAGCATGACGAAGTCGATGGCGTTGAAGTTCTCTTCGCAGCGGAAGCATCGGCCGAGATTCGTCTGGGGATGGATGGCGGTGAGCGACTCGCCGCAACGAGGACAGACGAAACAGAAGCGGCCTTCCCGGTGCTTGCAGGGCCAATCGAGGTGCTCGGCGATCAGCCGCTGAAGCGGAATCTCGTTCCGCAGGCGAAAGAGCAGTTGACGGGGGAAGTATTTCGGCATGGTCGTCTCCTTGGCCCGCGAAGGGCGATCGGCAAGGGATGCGTTCAGGGGAGTTGGAACTCGGCGAACGTCTGTTGCAGAATAGCCTCGCTGACGCGCGGGGCGTTTTGCGCCGCCGCCTGCAACAAGCAGGCGGTGGCCAGGTTGTTGATCTGTCGCGGGACGCCGCCCGCATAGTCGTGGATCAGGCCCTTCGCGTCCGCGTCGAAGAGTTTCTCCGAGCCGCCTGCCTGCTTCAGTTGAAAGTCGATGTAGGAGGCAGTCTGCTCCTTCGTCAGTGGGGCCAGATGGAAACGCACGGAGATGCGGCTGAGCAGCGCGGCGTGCAGCGACTGCCGCAAGGTCTGCCGGAGCGGCTCCTGGCCGGCCAGCACGACCTTCAGCGGCGGGGCGTCGTCCAGGGCCGAGCTGACCAGCAGGCGGATGTCGGTCAGGGCATCGCCGTCGACCAGGTGGGCCTCGTCGAGGATCACCAGCAGCCCGCCTTCGGCCTGCCGGGCCTTGCCGAGAATCTGCTCGAAGAGGCGTTCCTTGCCGCGGCGGGGCACCTCGCCCAGCTTGCCGACGAGCAGTTTCAGCAGCCCGACCGCCGGCAGGTGGGTTAGGTGGATGTAGACCGGCTGCCAGCGCGGCCCGTGCAACTCGTGCAGGAATCGCTTCAGCAGCGCCGACTTCCCAACGCCGCTGGCGCCGGTAATCAGCCCGACGGTGGCCTGCTCGGCTAGGTAACGGAGCCGGGCCAAGCCCTGCTGCATGCGGTCGTCCGGCCAGAGGGACGCCGCCGGGGCCCGCTCGGCGAACGGCTGGGTGGTGAACTGGAAGTGGTTGAGGAACATCAGGTTCTCCTTTGCCTCTCGTGGGATAGTTGTTGCAACACGAAGACGATTTCCGGGATGGTGCGTCGGACGGCCCGCTCGCACGCCTCGTGGAGCATCGGCGCGTCGAGGCACGTCAGACGGTTGTAGACCTTCTGCAGGCTTTCCAGCTCCTCGGTCGAAAGGGCGGTCAGACCTCCCACGCGGCCCAGGAGGGTGGCAAGCTGCTTGGCGAACTCGGCGAAGGGCCAGCGGCGGCCGGCGGCGGCCAGCACGGCCGGATAGTCGATCCCCGCGTGGCGCTCGTCCAACGCCTGCTCGTGGTTCCGGATGAGCAGGTCGAGGTAGTTGTGCTTCGGCTTCGGCCTTGGCTGCGGCGGCGGCTGGTCGGGGGCCGTCTCGCGCTCGTGCCGGGTGCCCACGCCCAGGTACTCGCCGTCGAGGGAGTAGATCAGGACCGTGTCGAACGGGCCGAACGGATCGTAGCGGACCTCGACCCGGTCGCCCCGCAGGCCCGGATCGACCTGAAAGAACCGGCCGTCCACTTGCACGTCGGAGAATTCCTCGCGGACCATGCGGCGCCGGCGATGGAGGAAGTACTTGATCACCTCCTGGAGATTGACGTGCCGGGTGAAACGCTTGCCTTGATGGTAGCGCTCGCCGGGCGGCTGCTTCGTTTCGCTGTT
Organism: Planctomycetaceae bacterium; assembly: GCA_003561895.1. GTDB lineage: Bacteria > Planctomycetota > Planctomycetia > Pirellulales > Thermoguttaceae > PWXP01. The sequence goes on from PWXP01000049.1 coordinate 2,200, forward strand.
CGGCTCCCGGTGGTAGCTCTGGTCGAGCCAGGCGGCCAACGCCCGGTTGAGCTGATCGAGCGTGAGGATGTCGCCGGCGCGGACCTCGCTCTCGAACTGGCTCTTGACGGTCCGGAAGAACTGTTCGATCAGTCCGCCCGGCGCCGCGTCGCGCGGGGGCCGGTGGAGCAGGCGGATGTTCAGGGCGAAGCACGCCGCCTTCAGGGCGTTGGCATGGTAGATCTTGGCGTTGTCCAGGTACAACCCGCCGCTGGCGCCATGCTCGCTCCACGCCCGCAAGAGCGAATCGGCGAGAATGTCGAAGTTTTCCCGCAGGTAGTAGCGGGCTTCGGGCACATAGCGGCTGTGGCAGTCGATGAAGGCCGACAGGTTCGTCGGCACGGCCCGGTCTTCCCAGAGCACATACGGGCCGTCGTAGAAATCGCCCAGCCAGAGGGCGTTGGAGTAGTCCCTCGTCCAGCGGCGACGGACCTTCTGCCGGCTGACGCCCAGCTTCCGCCGGGTGGCCCCGGCCCGCTTCAAGTGACGATAGAGGGTCGATTTGGGGATCGTCGCGTGGAATTGGTCGGCCAGGAACTGGTTGATCGGCACGTGGGACCGGTAAGGCTGCTCGGTCTTCAGTTCGACCGCCTTGGCGATCATCGCCGACGTGGCCTTGCGCGCACGCCCGCGGTCGCTCCGCCGCTTGCGGAACAGGGCCTCGAAACCTCCCTGGCGATATTGCTTCCACTTCCGCCACAGCGTGGCCCGCGACGGCCGCCGGCGCGTGCCGTCCGGGAACAGGTGCTCGGTGGCCGCCAGCTCATTCAGAAAGCGACCGGCCGCTTCCGGAGGAACCTCTCCGTAGAGCAACGGACTGAGGAGCGTACACCAGAAAACGGCCCACTGCTCCTGTCGATCTTGTCGATTTGCCATCGAAGGCGCTCCTTTCCGCACGTTCATCTCGTGCGAACCGGAGCTTACCTCACGGCGGGCCGCGGCTTGTTGCGTAACGGGGGAAAATTCCGCCTCTGAACAGATGTTTGCATATTCGATCCGCCGCCAGTACCTGCATGGCCTGCTGCAAGGTCGTCCGACGCGCTTCGCTGCGGTACTTCCTCGGCGAGACGACCCACGACTGGCGGTGCAGCGTCGAGTTCGGATCCTTCTGGCGGATCAGCCCGCAAGCCGTCCGGAACATGTCCGGCATCCCGCCCAGCCACGACACCCATCGCCACACCGTGCTGGGCGCCAGCCCGCTCGCCTTCTCCAACCCCTCGGGAGTACGGTCGTCGTACATGATGGGCATCCGGCAGTCCCCTTCTTCATGTTCCGCCGTACGCCGGTAGGTCTGATCCGTCCCCACGTATTCGGCCGCCTTGTCCAGTACCGGCAACTGGACATACCGCTTACGTGGCAACGCGAAAGGGCGGGTAATCCGTGAACCGCTTACCGCAGCGTAGGCAACGCCACCGCAAGATCCAGGACAGCACCACCTGAATGCACCGCCCCAGCACGATCCGAAACTTCCGCCGCCGGCATTCATCCACCCGAAAGTCGTGCCCCTCGACGGCGCCACAACGCGGGCATGCTCGGCCATAACGCACCCGTTCGCCCATCCCCAACCTCTGGGTGTGGGCCTTGACCTGCTCGAATAAATCCATCATCCTGGAAGCCTGGATTTTGGTGGGGGGCGTGTCGCGATCGCCAGTCCGCACGCCTCCCCCGTTTTCCTTCTCCCCACGGGAATGATGCAACGCCACCTCGCACGCCACAAGCACGGGGGGGGCGGGGTCTTAGTTTCACACTTTTCGGGCGGGATTCCAGGGCGGGGGCTGCCCAGGCGGCGGGATCAACGTCTCACTTACCCCAACACTCCCACAAGCTTCGCGCCTCAGAGAATCTGGGCCCTAGCAAAGAGGAAGTATTTCACGCCTGAACAGAAGGTAGCGATTGTGCGGAGGCACCTGTTGGAGGGAGTTCCGGTCTCCGACTTGTGCGATGAATTGGG
>PWXP01000224.1 GCA_003561895.1 Planctomycetaceae bacterium
CCGCCGGCGTCGAGCCGGGGCAGCAAGTGGAACTCGACCGCGAGTTCCACCTGCTGGTCGATCAGCCGGTCGAGTTCCCCCTGTACGTTTCCAGCACGCGGCTGACCGACCGGCCGGGCGAGCTGCTGCCGTTCGACCCCGAAAAGCTCACCGCCCTGCCGCCCATCCGCACGGTGCTGAAGACGCGCGGCCGCCGCGAGGCCGAAAGCATCGCCGTGCGGCTGAACGCCGGCCTGAGCGAAATCGGAACGCTCGAGTTGTGGTGCGCCGAGCCGGGCACCCGCCATCGCTGGCGGCTGGAGTTCGACGTGCGGGCCGCCACCCAAACCGATGCCGTGGCGCACGGCGGCTTGGGCGAGCGGGAAGGGGTGATCGACGAGGACACCTGGCAGGTCTGCCGGCAGGCGATTGAAGCCACGTTCGGCCCCGACGGCCGGGAAAAGCCGCAGCGCCTGGTCCGCCGGCTGAGCGACGCCATCGGCGCGGCGCGCGAGCAGTGGCCCGCCTCGCTGCTGCGCCGCATCTGGGAGGCGCTGGTCGAGTTCGAAGCCGGCCGCCGCCGCAGCCCGATGCACGAGGCGCGGTGGCTGAACCTGTTGGGCTTCGCCCTGCGCCCCGGCTACGGCCTTGCGGTCGATGATTGGCGCGTGGCGGAAACGTGGCGCCTGGTGCAGGGGAAGCTCGCCCACGCCTCGCCGCAAATCCGCAACGAGGGCTGGATCCTCTGGCGGCGGATCGCCGGCGGCCTCTCGCCGGGCCAGCAGCAGGCCGTGGCCGATCCGCTGCTCGGGCCCGTCCGCGCCATGCACCGGCAAATCACCACCGGCAAGGGCCGGGGCGGCGAATTGGGACTCCGCCCCCACGAAACGGCCGAACTGTGGCGGCTGCTCGGGGGGCTGGAACTGTTGCCCGTCGACACCAAAGAAGCGCTGGGCCGCATGCTCGTCGACCTGCGGCCCAAGCGCAAGCTCGAAGCGGTCCGCGAGCCGCTGGCCTGGGCCATTGGCCGCCTCGGCGCGCGGCAGCCGGTGTACGGGCCGCTGAACTGCGTGGTGCCGCCGGCCACCGCGACAAGATGGCTCGAGGCGCTGCTGAAGACGCGCGAAAGCACCCCCGGCACGCGGCTGGCGGCTATGGAAATCGCCCGGCGCACCGACGACCGCTACCGCGACCTGCCGGCGGCGCTGCGCCGCCGGGCGGCCAACTGGCTGGCCGACACCGGCGCCCCGGTCCACTTCGTCCAGCTCGTCGAGCGAGGCGGCCGGCTGGAGCGGGACGAGGAAGACCTCGTGTTTGGTGAAGCGCTGCCGCGCGGATTGCGGCTGGCTTCAGACCCAAGCCACTTTGCGCCGGACGGGCTCCGCGGCGACGCCGAGACGTAACCGTTCATCCCTACACAAGCGTAAAAGTGGCACGCTGCCAGTATTATTGTCTTGCACCGCCTTATCGGAGGGCATCCATTGCAACGATTCCGGCCTCGGCGTTCTGACTCCCTAACAGGGGTTGCAAGGAAGGGAGTTGGCGCGTATCTTGACACCGTTCTATACGCTCTAACGCTACCCGCAACCGCGCCACCCCCCTTCCAGGGAGCTTGCCACCGTGACCCTACCCAGTGAACTGCCCAGCTCCGATGAACGCCTTGCAACGTCGAAGCGCTCCCGAACTGGGCGGCTGATGGGTGTGCAGGCCGTCGGCATGGGCAGCGCGGTGCCGGAGCACCTAGTCCGCAATGAGGACCTCGCCGCGTTGGGGTACGATGCCGATTGGATCGTGCAGCGCACCGGCATTGTCGAGCGGCGTCACGCCCCAAACGGTATGGCCACCAGCGACTTGGCCGTCGAGGCGGCCGAGCGGTGCATCGAGGCCGCCGGGGTCGACCGCGGCCAAATCGACCTGATCCTGCTGGGCACCTTCACACCCGACCTGCTCATGCCCGCCACCGCGTGCCTGATCCAAGACCGTTTGGGGGTGGCGGCCCCCGCAATCGACTTGCAGGCCGCCTGCGCCAGTTTCATTTTCTCCATGATTACCGGCATGCAGTACGTGGCCACCGGATGCAGCCGGCTGGCCTTGGTCCTCGGCGCCGACTGCACCTCCCGTGTGCTCGACCCGGCCGACGAGCGCACCTACCCGCTGTTCGGCGACGGGGCCGGCGCGGTCCTGCTCGCCGCCGGCAGCGACGATCAAGGGTTGCTGTCCTATGCGGTCGGCTCCGATGGGTCCGGCGCCGGCCTGCTGTACCGGCCCATGGGAGGCTCGCGCGAGCCGTTCACCCATCATTCAGAAAGTAACGGCCGGCATTACCTGCGAATGGAGGGGCGGCCCATCTTCAAGTGGGTGGTGCGGATGCTCCGCGAAACTTGCCACGAGGTGCTCGAGGCCGCCGAGGTGACCCTCGAACAGGTCGACCTGTTCATCTTCCATCAGGCCAACCTGCGGATCATCAACTCGGCGGTCAACGACATGGGAATCGACCCCGGCCGCGTGTTCAACAACCTGCAGCGCTACGGCAACACGTCCTCGGCAAGCATCCCGCTCGCCCTCGACGAAGCCCACCGGGAAGGGCGCCTCCACCGCGGCGACCTGGTCCTGTTCAGCGGCTTCGGCGGCGGGCTCACCTGGGGCACCGCGCTGATGCGCTGGTAGCACCCGCCTTGCCACACCCCGGATCGGCGACACTCCCCTTTTGCACACCAACCTCTCGCCCAGGCCCTGAGAATCCACCATGAAGCAAACGAAGCAACTCCCGACACGCGACCAAGCCAAGGCATCCGACACGTGGGACCTGGCAAGCCTGTTTGCCAACGACGCGGCCTGGGAGCGGGCCTTCGGCAAGTGGCAGAAGCAGATTTCCGGCTACGAGCATTTTCGCGGCACGCTGCGCGACGGCCCCGAAGCCCTAGCCGCGTGCCTGAAGTTCGACACCGCCTTCGAGCGCGCCGCCGAGCGGCTGGGCGTATACGCCCACCTGAAGGTGGCCGAGGACCAGACCAACTCGACCTACCAGCGCATGCAGGGGCGATACCTGAACGCGGTGAGCCGGGCGGCCGAGGCGGCCAGCTTCATCCGGCCCGAAATCCTTGCCATCCCCGCCGCCCAACTGCGCGCGTACCTCCAACACAAGGCGCTTCGCCCCTACCGCACCCTGCTGGAACGGCTGCTTCGCTATAAGCCGCACACGCTCGGCAAGAAGGAAGAGCGGCTGCTGGCCATGCAGACCGAAATGGCCCAGTCGGCCGGGCAGATCTTCCGGCAACTGAACGACGCCGACATGCGGTTCGGCACCATCAAAGACGAGCGCGGCGAGCGGCTCGAACTGACCCACGGCACATTCTCGAAGCTGCTCCATTCGCCCAAACGGCCCGTGCGGCGCGCCGCGTTCAAGCAGTACTACGAGCAGTACGCGGCGCACCGGCACTCGCTGGCCGCGGCCCTGAGCGGCTCGATGCAGCGCGACGTGTACTACGCCCGGGCGCGCAACTACCCCAGCGCGCTGGAGGCCGGGCTGTTCCCCGACCACGTGCCGGTGGCCGTGTACGACAACCTGATCGAATCGGTGCACCGCCACCTGCCGGCGGTGCACCGCTACCACGACGTGCGGCGCCGCAAGATGCGGCTGCGCGACATCCACCATTACGACACCTACGTACCCATCCTGGCCGACCTGCAGACTCGGCACACCTGGAACGAGGCGGTGCGCGTGGTCCTCGAAGCGCTCGAGCCGCTTGGCAGCGAATACGGCGGCGTGCTGGAGCAGGGGCTCTTGGGCCGCTGGTGCGACCGCTACGAGAACCGCGGCAAGCAGAGCGGGGCCTTCAGCGCAGGCTCCTTCGACGGCGACCCGTACATCCTCATGAACTACCAGCCCGACGTGCTCGAACACGTGTTCACCCTCGCCCACGAGGCCGGGCACTCGATGCACAGCTACTACTCGGCCAAGAGCCAGCCGTTCCAATACTACGACTATGTCATCTTCGTGGCCGAGGTGGCCAGCACGTTCAATGAGCAGTTGCTCAGCCGCCACCTGCTCGACCGCGCCCCCGACGACCGCCACCGGGCGTTTCTCATCAACCGGCAGATCGACGCGATGCGCGGCACGCTCGTGCGGCAGACCATGTTCGCCGAGTTCGAGAAGATCGCCCACGCCTCGGTCGAGGCCGGCGAGCCGCTTACGGTCGACCG
>PWXP01000134.1 GCA_003561895.1 Planctomycetaceae bacterium
ACCCAATAACCTACCGAATTGCGTGGGATAGGCTTCCAGCCTGTCGCCGGAAAAGACAGGCTGGAAGCCTATCCCACGCTTGAAGTTCCCGGTAGTTTATTGTTTTACACCGCCTAACGTGTACAGTAATCCGATAAAGCCGCGACCGTCGGTCGCGGCTTGGTTGCGGCCGTAGGCCGCGTTGGGTGTGATACGTAGTGACCGCGGATCGTTTGGATGCCCGCCACACCGTACGCAGCAGTGGAGCGAGCCTTCCATCGATGGCGCGGCATGGTTGAAAACCGGGGGCCTGCCCGCCGCGGGCAGGCCCCCCTCCGTTCACTTGACCCGCTTCTGCGCCTCGTTGAGCCACCGCTTGGCGCTGGCCACGGTATCGGCGTCGGGGCCGGCGGCAATGACCTTGGGCATGGCGTCGACCACCACGGTCGGGTGCGTGGTGGCCAAGCGTTCGGCAAGGGCAACGGCCGCTGTGCAGGCCGCCTCGCGCAGTGCCGGATCGCCCAGGTGGGCCATAACCATCTCCATCGCCCTCGGCTCAGGGATTCGGGTCAGGGCATCGAGCACCAATTCGCGCTCCTGGTGGCGCTGGGCGGTCTCCAAGGCCTTGCCGGCCATGTCGAGCTTTTGCTCGTCGGGCAGACCGAGCTGACGGAATACGCGGATATACCCGCGAAGGCAACGGATTCGGTACGCTTCCGGGCCGGTTTGGGCCAGGTCGAGCAGCACGGGGGCCACGTCGGGACTCATCCATTCGCCGAGCACGCGGGTGGCGGCGTTCTGGATGTCGTCGCTGCCGGTCTTCGCCGCATTGGCCACGCCCGCCAGGGCACGGTCGCTGCCTACTTCGGCGAGCAATTCGATCAGAGCGATTCGACCCTCCGTGCTTGCCTGCGGCATGGCCGCAAGCAATGTGGCGGCGGCGGCGTCGGGGTCGGGCATCCGCAGCACGGCGGTTTGGAGGGCCGATTTGGCCGCCTCGCCGATTTCGGTCGAAGGGGGCTGAAGCATCCGCTCGATCAGCGCCGGCAGGTCGGCCGGGCCGATTGTCGCCCCCAACGCGCCGATGGCGGCCGTGGCCACCTGCGGGTCGTCGGCGTCGGCGGCGTCCTTCAGCGCGGGCACCACGGCCGTGATGCCTCGTTCGCCGGCCAGTTCGATTAGCAAGAGCAGTTCCCGGTCTTCGGCGTCGCTGAACGCTTCGGCAATGGCCGCGTCGACATCGTCGCCCGGAAGGTCGATGAGGCTTTGCCGGGCGGTCTGCGCGGCGGTGGACACTCCCACGGCCGTTTCAAGGAGCACCGGCACGGCCGAGGCGTCGCCCAGGCTGCCCCGGGCGCGAATGGCCGCCTGTTGCACGTCCACGGCGTCGGACTTCGCCGCTTCGAGCACGACCGGCAGGGCCACCCGCTCGCCCAAGTCGCCCAGCGTGGCAATCAGCAGCACCTGCCGCGGGTGCGGCGTGGCGGCTGCCACGCCTTCGATGGTGAAGCTCCGGCCTTCGGGCACCTCGGCGGTGCGTTGCTGACCGTCGCGGGCGTACACGATGCGGAGCACTTTTTTCGTCCCCGGAGCCGGATCGCCGGCCAGGGCGTTCGAGGCCTCGATGGATTCCCCCCGCGCGGCGGCGGCGACGACCAGGTGGGTCACGTCGACCCAGCGGTCGCCCGCCCCGTACTCGGCCTTCTGAATGACCGTGCCTTCTTCGGGAGCTTCGACTGCTTCGGGCAGGTCGACTTGCTCCATGACGGCGCGGGCCACGTCGGGGCCGCCGATCTCATGGGCCATGTGCAGCCCAACGCGGAACACGTCGCGGTCCTCCGACTCCAGGCACTCGATCAGCAGCGAGACGCCGTCGTTCCCCCGGGCGCGGATGGCGCCGGCCAGCGCCGCCGTGTGGAGGTGCTTGGGCAGGTCGGCCTCGCGCAGCGTATCGCACAGGGCGGCGGCCTCGCCGGCTTCGCCCGCGGCCAGCATCGCATCGGCCGCCCTCAGGCAGGCGCCGGCTGCGGCCGAGCCAAGCGGCTCGGAGCGGTCCAGGGCGGCGCGCAGAGCGGTCACGGCCTCAGGGGTGGCGATCCGCCCCAGCGCGGCAACGGCCGACGTGGCCACGTCGGTGTTGGAATGGTCCAACATGCCCGAAAGCTGCTCGACCGCCTCGCCGTCGCCCCGCTGGCCGATCGAGTTGATCACGCCAATCAGGAGCAATCCGTCGAGGTCGTCCAGGGCGGCCCGCAGCGCCTCGTCGACGGCGGGGTCGGGGATGGGCTCCAGGGCGTAGCGGGCGTAGTGGGCCAGTTGCTCATCGGACAGCAGTGCGGCCAGCACGGGCACCGACTCGCCGGTGCCGATCACCGCCAACTGCTGGCACGCCTTGGCCTTGTCGAACAACGGCGCGTCCGACTCGAGCACCTCGATCAACTCGGCCTCCGTGCCCTCGGCCGGCGGGGCCTGCTGGGCCGCCAGCGGCGACGCACCCAGAAGCAGCGCCACTAGCGCTGCGACGAAAACGTAGGGTTTGAAACGCATGAAATGGGTCTCCTCTAATGGGTAAGATCGTTGCTGTTTACGGTGGAAAGCGGGCCGTGCCGCGGCGCCGGCCTGCACGCAGGCGATGGCACTGCAAGCGCAGGCCGCCGCGGGCGGCCCCGTTGGCGGGTATCCTGCCTAAACGTGCCACGGTTCGCGCATCGCGCGGCTGCGCATCCGGTCGGCCTCGTCGTCGTCGATGAAATAGTGCGTGGCCGGGTCCATGCGCAACGGGCGGCCGAGCTGCCAGGCGATGTACGCCGCGTGGCACACGATGTGCGAAAGCGCGGCCACGTCGGAGTTCGAGTTGGCCGGCTTGCGGGTCTTCACGCAGTCGAGGAAGTTTCGCACGTGCGTGCTGGGGTCGGTGCCTGCTCGGCGGAACTCGGTCCGGGCGGTCCGCAGCGATTCGGGCTCGACGGCGAAGCGGCCGCTGTCGCCCGTCTCGATCCAACCCTCATCGCCCTCGTACCGCACGCTGCACGTACCCAGGCCCATCCAGCCGCCGGTGCGCATGACCAGCTTCAGGCCGTCATCGTAGGTGCATACGACGCCGCTGCCTTCCGGCACGTACTCGACCGGGGCGATGTGGTCCTTCTGGCCAGCCCACTGGCACAGGTCGACCGTGTGGGAGCCCCATTCCAGGATGCCGCCGCCGTGGAAGTCGAAGAATCCGCGCCAGCGGCCTTGCACGTACCGCCGGTTGTACGGCCGCCAGGGACAGGGGCCCAGCCAAGCGTCCCAATCGACCTCCTCCTTGGGCGGCAACGGTTCCTCGGGCAGCCACTGGTGGCTGGTCGGCGGGTTGCGCGTGTTGGCATGTACGGTGTGGAGCTTGCCCAGCTTGCCCTTGGCAATCAGGTCGGTGGCAAAGATGAAGTTGCCGATGCTCCGCCGCTGCGTGCCCGCCTGGTAAATGCGGCCGTATTGGCGGAACGTGTCGGCCAGAGCCTCGCTTTCGGCAATGGTCATCGAGCAGGGCTTCTCGCTGAACACGTCCTTGCCCGCCTTGCAGGAAATGATCGACATCAGCGCGTGCCACCGGTCGCCGGTGGCGGTGAGGATGGTGTCGATGTCGGGTCGGGCGAGCATCTCGTACATGTCGCGGTACATGTCGCAGTCGGTGTTGCCGTGGTGGCTGTCGGCCATGTGCTTGACGGCCTCGCGGCGCGACTTGCGGACGTCGCAGACGGCCAGCACCTGGACCTCCGGGTTCGACATGAACGAGCGGAGCACGCCGGCGCCGCGGCCGCCGATGCCCAGCCCGGCAACCGTAATGCGCTCGCTGGGCGCGACGGCGCCGAACCCGAGCGCCCGGCCGGGAACGACTTGCGGCGCCAAAGCCACCGCGGCGACTTGGGCGGTCCGTTTGAGGAACCGCCGACGGGAAAACGATGTGGTTCGGTTTGGCATAAGGAACCTCCTCAGTTTGGTTGAAAGGATTGCATTCTCTGGCGGGGTTTCAAGCGGCCGAAGGAGCGGCAACCGAGGCGCGAGCATGGGGTAGGGAGCCCCGTCGGCCGTTATTCATTCCGCCATGATAACGCCCCGCCACGCCGATTGCAACAAGCCCACAAACGCCACAAGCCCACAAACGCCACAAGCCCACAAACGCCACAAGCCCACAAACGCCACAAGCCCACAAA
>PWXP01000171.1 GCA_003561895.1 Planctomycetaceae bacterium
GCGGCGGTGCGGCTGAGCCGAAAGGTCAATTCAGCAAGGTAGGGCATGGGGCTCCGTCGTACGGGGGGCAGTCTCTAGGCTGTTCGGCTCGATTGTCGCGCGCATTGGCCTTGGCGGCAATAGAGCGGTCGTGGGACCGAGCGGTCGTGGGACCGAGCGGTCGTGGGACCATTGGTACGCATGCCATGGGCCGGCCGGACGTAGCAGGATGCGGAATAGCATGGTCGCGCCGGGCTATGACGCCACCGGCAACATGCTGCGCAGTTGGCACACCGCCGCGGCCAGGGCGTCGACGGCCTGGTCGATCTGCTGCTCGGTGGTCCAGCGGCCCAGGCCGAACCGGACGCTGCTGCGGATGGCGGCGTCGGGCAGTCCCAGGGCGCGCAGCACGTGGCTCGGCTCCGGCTCGTTCGAGCCGCACGCGCTGCCGGCGCTGAGCGCCACGTCGCGGGTGGCGGCCAGCAGCGACTCGGCGTCGAGGCCCGCCAACGCCACGTTCAGGTTGGCCGCCAGGCGCAGGTCGGGACGGTCGAGGGAGGGGCCGTTGAGCGTCACGCCGCCCACCCGCTCGCACAGCCGCTGGAAGGCCCGGTCTCGCAGCGCCCGCAGGCGCGGTGTCTCGTCGGCCATTTCGTCGCGGCAGAGTTCCACCGCGCGGGCGAACCCGACGATGGCCGGCACGTTGAGCGTGCCGCTTCGCAGGCCGCCTTCCTGCCCGCCGCCCACCAGGAGCGGTTCGACCCGCACGCGGCGTTCGCGCCGTCGCACATAGAGTGCTCCAACGCCCTTCGGGCCGTACATCTTGTGGGCGGTGAAGCTCAGCAGGTCCACCTCCAGCCGGTCGACGTCGACCGGCAGCCGGCCGACGGCCTGGGTGGCGTCGCAGTGCAGCAGCACGCCGCGCTGCCGGCACAGGCGGCCGATCTCAGCCACCGGCTGGACGACGCCGATCTCGTTGTTCGCCAGCATGACGCTCACGAGGATCGTGTCGGGCCGGAGGGCCTCGGCCACCTGCTCCGCGCGAACCAGGCCGGCCTCCGCTTCGGGCGCCGGCACGACCGGCAACAGAGTCACTTCGAAGCCCTCCCGGGCAAGTCGCGCCAAGGGTTCGAGGACGGAAGGGTGCTCGGTGGCCACGCTCACGAGGTGCCGGCCGCGCCGGCCGTGTCGCACGGGGGCGCCGCGGAGCGCCAAGTTGTTGCTCTCGGTGGCGCCGCTGGTGAAGACGACCTCGCGGGGATCGGCGCCGATGCTCTCGGCAATGGTCCGGCGGGCGTCGTCGACCGCGCGGCGCGCCTGCCTCCCCGGCTCATGCGTGGCGCTGCCCGCATTGCCGAACCGCTCGGTCATGTAAGGGAGCACTGCCTCCACTACCCGAGGGTCGGTGGGCGTAGTGGCGTGATGGTCGAGATAGGTCGTAGGCATGATTCCCCCGGTACCGCCTCGTAGTGGTAGTGAACCAATTGGTATTATAACGCCTGGGCACGAGTATTCAAAGTCCCTCCCTGGCAACTCGGCATCGAACAATTATAATGATAATATCGGGGGTTATTTGCGGGGCGCGGGGTCGAGGCTGAAGCCGAGCGGCCCATTCACAAAGGGGTATCCGAGGCTTACTGTGACACAGCTTTCTACGATCGAGCAGGCGATTGACGCCATGGCGGCCGGCAAGGCCGTCATTGTGATGGACGCGGAAGACCGCGAGAATGAGGGCGACTTCATTGGTGCGGCCGAAAAGGCGACCCCGGAAATGATCAATTTCATGATCACGCAGGGCCGGGGCCGCCTGTGTATGCCCATCCTGCCCGACATGGCCGAGCGGCTCGAACTCCGCCCCATCGTCGAGCACAACACGGCCCCGCTCCAGACCGCCTTCACCGTGCCGGTCGACCACCGCAGTTGCCGCACCGGCATTACCGCGCAGGAGCGGGCCAAGACGATCCAGGAGATCCTCAACCCGCAGAGCAAACCGGCCGACTTCGTGCGGCCCGGCCACCTCGACCCCCTGATTGCCAAGGAGGGCGGCGTGCTCCGGCGGGCGGGGCACACCGAGGCCGCAGTCGACCTGGCGCGGATGGCCGGACTCCAGCCGGCCGGCGTGCTGATTGAAATCCTCGACGAGCATGGCGACCGCGCGTCGCGCGACGGCCTGTACCGGCTGGCCGAGCGGTGCGACCTGCCGATTATCACCATCGAAGACCTGATTCGTTTCCGCCGCCACAGCGAGAAACTGGTGTACCGGCTGGCCGAGGCCCAACTGCCCACCCGGCACGGTTTGGGCCGGGTGGTGGCCTACGGCGTCCGTTACGAGGTCCAGCAGCCGGTGGCCATCGTCCTGGGCGACCCGACGCGCGTGCCGGAGCCGCTCGTGCGCCTGCACTCGGCCTGCTTTACCGGCGATCTGCTCGATTCGCTCCGCTGCGACTGCGGCGACCAGCTTGAACTGGCGCTGGAGATGATCGGCCGGGAAGGGGCCGGCGTGCTCGTCTATCTGCCCCAGGAAGGACGCGGCATCGGCCTGATCGAAAAGATCAAGGCTTACGGCCTCCAGGACCAGGGGCTCGACACCGTCGAGGCGAACGTGGCCCTGGGCCACCAGGCCGACGCGCGCGATTACGGCGTGGGCATCCAGATACTCAAGGACTTGGGACTCTCGAAGGTCCGCCTGCTGACGAACAATCCGAAGAAAACCGACGCCTTCATCTACGGCGGCTTCGACCTCGAGGTGGTCGACCAAGTTCCCATCCTGGGCCCTATCCACGAGCACAACGAGCGCTACCTGGCCGCCAAGCGCGACAAGATGGGTCACCGGTTGCCGTAGGGCCGGCCGGGGCCTCCGTGTGGTTCAGTCACCCCGCATCCGCTTTGGCAGGGTGAAGGAGTACAGGCACACGATCACGCCGGTCGACATGAGGCTCCACGGGGCCCACGGCGGGGGCACGAGGGTCTTCTTGGGCCCTTGCTTGGGCGCCTCCTCGAAGAAGGAGGTCGGCTGCGGCGGCGGATCGCGGAACACCAGCGTGGCCGACTCGACCCCCAGACACTGCACTCCGGCCAGGAGCAAGTAAATGCCTATCGCAAAGAACAACGCTCGCCACATGTTGCGCCCTCCCTTTATTTCGGCCCAGGCCGGGACCTGCCTTCGCATACCGTCCTACTTTCTTTATCGGCCGCCGGAAGCCCCGCTCCGTAGCGGAGCAGGGTGAACGTTGCAGACGATCAACCCGGCGCCGTTCCGGTTCGACCGACTGTGCGCGTTGCGCGGGCGCATTCCGGGCACTCAACCTACCACCGCAGGTCGAACGTAATGCCTTCCTCAAGCTCTTCGGCATCCAGCGCCAGCTCGACGCCGAGGACGGTTTCCGTGCTATACATGGGGGGGATGTCGAGGCCCTCCTTGGTAATTCGCACCAAGTAGAAGCCCGGAGCGACGCCCGGGGGATCGTCGGGACCGACCTCGATAGTTGGCATGACCAGCCCACTGGCATCGGTGACGCCCGTTGCCGGTTGGACGTTCGGACCGAGGAACTCCTCCGGATCGAGCACGACGGTAGCTCCTTCGAGGGGTTCGCCGCCAGCCAGGATTGTAAGCACAACCGACATGCGGCCTACCCGCGACTCCTGCCACGCGCGGACCCGTGCCGCCACGTCGCTGGCCGTCACGACACCGTCGCCGTCGGTATCGAGCCGTTCCAGGGCGGCCATCAGCGACGGCGCGTTCTCCAACTCCTCACCGGATATCTCGCCGTCGCCGTCGATGTCGTACTGCCGGACGGCCTCCCGACCGGCCGAAGCAGCATCGATCGAAGGCGGATGCACGCGCGACGGTCTTCGCGAACAACCGCTGGACAAGAGCGCCGCCAGCGTCAGGGCGGCCACAGAGAAGCAGTAAGAACGACTTCGGGGCATGAGAATCCCTCCCTTTGACAAAAACGGATTTGAAACAATTCTGGTAAGCATTCACGGGGGACTGCTCCAATTCTCCCGGCGGCGGAAGTGTTGATTGCAGACAAGCGTCCTTCGCCGCGAAAATGGGGCTGTCCGAAAGCGCCGGGATAAACCGGCATGGAGTTGCGAATGAAAGAGTCGTACAGGGAAGGTCTAGCGAGCCACCCTGGCCCCGAGTCATGCGCCGGGGGCGGTGACGCCCTGGGTGAA
>PWXP01000114.1 GCA_003561895.1 Planctomycetaceae bacterium
CGTTTTCCTCGACAACTTGCCACCAGCTTGCCGGATGATTTCCACAATGATCTGCTGAGTTCGATGTTTCTCGATGGAGTGCATGGGAGTGCCCTGTGGCTTGGGAATGGGGCGCACGCGCCAAGGTGCCGGCAATCCTTCGCAGATCGCCCTGGAAACCGATTCGTGGGTCACCCGAATCGACGACCCTACGCAGCCCATTATACCATGTCAACGCGAATGCCGCAACCCCGACGATTCCGGGCGCCATCAAATGTCGGCGTACATGCAGAACTCGAACGGGTGGGGGCGGAGCTTCAGTTGGTCCACCTCGTTCTCGGTCTTGTACCAGATCCAGGTGTCGATCACGTCGGGCGTGAACACGTCGCCGCGCAGCAGGAACTCGTGGTCCTCGCGCAGCCCCCGCAACGCCTCCTCGAGCGTGCCCGGCGTGGTCGGCACGTCTTGAAGCTCCTCGGGCGTCAGGTCGTAAATGTCCTTGTCCAGCGGCTCGCCCGGGTCGATCTTGTTCTGAATCCCGTCGAGCGAGGCCATCAGGATGGCGGCGAACGCCAGGTACGGGTTGCAGCTCGGGTCCGGGCAACGGAACTCGACGCGCTTGGCCTTGGGACTCGCGCTGTACATCGGAATGCGGACCGCAGCCGAACGATTCCGCTGCGAGTAGGCCAGGTTGACCGGCGCCTCGAATCCCGGCACCAGACGCTTGTAGCTGTTGGTGGTGGGGTTGGTGAACGCGCAAATGGCCGCCGCGTGCTTCAGCAGCCCGCCGATGGCGTACAGGGCCGCGTCGCTGAGGCCCGCGTACCCGTTGCCGGCAAACAGCGGCTGATCGGCCTTCCACAGGGAAATGTGCGTGTGCATGCCGGAGCCGTTGTCGCTGTAGATGGGCTTGGGCATGAACGTGACCAACTTGTTGTGCTTCCGCGCCACGTTCTTGATGATGTACTTGTACATCATCATCTTGTCGGCCATGTCGACCAGGGTATCGAACGTCATGTCGATTTCCGACTGCCCGGCCGTTCCCACTTCGTGGTGTTGCGCCTCGACCTCGATGCCCGAATCGATCAAGTAGTTCATCATCTCATTGCGGATGTTCATCATCTGGTCGGCGGGCGGCACGGGAAAGTACCCTTCCTTGTACCGGAGCTTCGAGCCGAGGTTCGGCCCCTCGTCGCGCCCGCGGTTCCACTGCCCCTCGACCGAGTCGATGTAATAGAATCCGGCGTTGGGCGTCTGCTCGAAGCGGATGTCGTCGAAAATAAAAAACTCGGCCTCCGGCCCGATGAAGCACGTATCGCCGATGCCCGTGCTCTTCATGTAGTTGACGGCCTTGCGGGCGACGTTGCGGGGGTCGCGCGAGTAGTCCTCGCGGGTGATCGGGTCCTGGATGTTGCAGATCATCGACAGGGTGGTCAGCTCGGCGAACGGGTCGATCATGGCCGTCTCCGGCTGCGGCACCACGAGCATGTCGCTCTCGTTGATCGCCTGCCACCCCCGGATGCTCGATCCGTCGAACCCGAGGCCTTCCTCAAACACCTCTTCATCGAGCTTGCTTACCGGAATGGTGAAGTGCTGCCACAGCCCGGGGAAGTCCATAAAACGCAGGTCAACGGCCTTCACGTCCTTTTCCCGGCACAACGCTAGAACCTCTTTGGGAGTCATAATGATCGCCTCCTTCTTATAGTGCAATCGACTTGAATGCGAAGGGGACAGTCCCATTTTCGCGGCGGAAACGGTGGATCCTTGGGCAAAAACGCCCTTTGTGCCGCGAAAATTGGGACAGTCCCCCTGTGAACGGTTACGTAATCCAGTACGCAGGACGCATGGGTCCGAACTACTTGGCACGGTCCGCCGGCGTACACGATACGCCCAAGCCGCATGCAAAGTTGATGCCAGCAGACTCTCGGCGCATTCGGCAGGATTGCACAAGTGCTTTCACATAAAGGATTTACGCAACAGAAGCCGCGTTCCATCCACCCCGAACGGCCGCTCTCCGTGCTTATGCAATGCGCATTACACGCGCGCCAAATGGGCACTCTAAGGCCGATTGGGCGACCACCGGGGACGCTCCAGACGCGGCCGAGACGGCGGTTCCGCATCGTCGGAAGCCGCCCGGGGGCGGCCGGCAAGGCGGGTCGAAGCGGCTGGCGGATCGGGATGGGTAGTGCCGCGGTCCCCCTCGGGCGGTGCCTGTAGACGACGCTGCGGCGCGCTCTGCCAGCCGGCCGAACCGGCTCCCCCCTCCAAACGGATACGCACCTCGACCCGATCTTCCAGCCGCCGGTCGTCGGCCGTCGTGTAGCGGACGAACAGGTGAAGCTCTTCGCTCTGCGGAGCCTTGTCGCGCCAGGCGACCTTCAGGGGGATGCCGCGCGCGCCTTCCGACGCCCGAATGGCGCCCGCCACTTCCTCGGTGGTGAAGTCCCAGCGGGCCACGAGGGCGTCGTCTTCGCAGAAGTCGCCTCGTGCCACGCGGGCGGCATCGCTCTGCAGGGCCGGGCTCGGATCAAGCAAGACGATGCTCACCTCGGCAGGTATCCGGAGGGGCTGATCGTCCTCGTCGAACAGTTCAACGACCACGCGCAACCCGTCGTCGCCCAGCCCTCCGTCGAGACGGTGGCCGCCGGTTGCACCGGCGTCGATGCGCATCCGGCTGACGCGGCGGCTGTCGCGAGCGGGCAGGGCCGGCACCGCCGCGACTTCGGCAGGGGGGGCCGCGGGCGGGTCAGCGGGTACCGTGGCGGGCAGGGCGTTTGGCGGCTCGGCGGGCGGTTCGTCCCGTGGGGCGTCGCCGGGAGGGTCGGCGTCCTCTTCCCGCGAAGGCGGAGGCGACCAACGCGGCGCCTCGTCGGCCGGCGCCGGCTCATCCAACTCCGGCCAGCTCGGGGCCGGCGCCTCGTCTTCCTCCGTGGCCGGGACGGAAAGCATCGGTCCTTCGACCGGTTCCGTCACGTCGCGCGATTCGAGAAACTGGTCCGCCGAAATCGACTCGCCCACTTCAACCGAAAAACCCGACGGCCCCGAATCGATCGCCGCGGCCGGGGTGCCGAGACGCTGGAGAATGCTTGCGCCGGGGGTTGGCCGGGACGCCGCCTCCGCGCCGGGCTCCAGCGCCTCCCGGCATCGCGCGAGTTCCTCCTGGTAATCCTCCACCTGCCAGCGCAGGCGGTAGATTTCGTCTTCCTTCAGCCGGTTATCGCGCTGCAAGGCGGCAACCCGAGGGTTCATGCGGCACCCCACTGCCGGGATGCAGCACAACACGATCAGGGCGGCGTACCATATTCTCATGACGACCTCGCGCAAGATCAGCGCCGGTGCGCAAAGCACCGTAATGGCAATGGCCCCCCGTCGGTCAACATCGACAATTAATAGCGAAAAGGCGAGCGGTGGGTCGGGTGGGGGTCAAACTCATCCCAAACGGCAATAGGCATGGTGCAGGCGACGAGGCACGCCCCCCAAAAATCTATGCCTCTTCGACGTGCTCGATCACGGCGTCGATCAGCCCGTAATCCAACGCCTCCTCGGCGGTCATGAAGCGGTCGCGGTCGGTATCCTGCTCGATTTTCTCGATGGGATGGCCGGTATGCTTGATGAGGATCTTGTTCAGGCGTTCCCGGACGTTTCGGAACTCCTTGGCGTGGATCATGATGTCGGCGGCCGAGCCTTCGGCCCCGGCCATCGGCTGGTGGATCATGATGCGGGCGTTTGGCAGGGCGCGCCGCTTGCTCTGCTTACCGGCGGTCAGGAGCACTGCGCCCATCGAGGCGGCCTGCCCGACGCAATAGGTGGCCACGTCGCAGTTGACGAACTGCATGGTGTCGTAAATGGCCAGTCCGGCGGAGACGCTTCCTCCGGGCGAGTTGATATACAGGTGGATGTCGGCCTTGGCGTCTTCCGATTGGAGGAAGAGCATCTGCGCAACGACGGCGTTGGCAATCTCGTCGTTGAGGGAGGAGCCCAGGAAAATAATGCGGTCCTTCAGCAGGCGACTGTAGATGTCCATCGCCCGCTCTTCGCGGCCGCTTTTCTCGATGACGTAGGGAATCAGGGGCATGGCATTGCCGTAGGGTTAGTCTTCTTCCTCGTCGGCGCCGGCGGTCTGCTTGGTGAGGATTTCGTCGACCACGCCGTACTCACTGGCCTCCTGTGGGCTCATGTAGAAGTCGCGATCGGTGTCTTTGGCGATCCGCTCAATCGGCTGGCCGGTGTGCTCAGCGAGGATTTGGTTGAGTTCATTGCGGGCCTTGAGGATTTCCTCGGCCTGGATTTCGATGTCGGAGACCTGCCCCCCCACGTAGCCTTGGGGTTGGTGAATCATAATGCGCGCATGGGGCAGTGCAAACCGCTTGCTCTTGGTGCCTCCGGCCAGCAAAATGGCCCCCCCGCTGGCCGCCAGGCCGACGCAGTAGGTGGCGACCGGGCAACTGAGGATCTGCATGGTGTCGTACACGGCCATGGTGGCCGTGACGCTCCCGCCGGGCGAGTTGATGTAGAAGTGGATGTCCTTGCGGCGGTTCTCGCTCTGCAGATACAGCAGTTTCATCACCAGTTCGTTGGCGTTTCCGTCGTGGATTTCGCCCTGGAGCAGGATGATGCGGTTCTCCAGCAGGAGGTCGCCGAGGGTCAACGTGCGTTGCCGCTGGTATTCGCGGTACGCTGCCATGGAGTTCACCAATGGGGGGCTGGGAGGACAATTCATACGCGGTCCTTGCATGCTTGGCGGGCGGAATCACTCGCGATACGGCCGTTCGCCCGGCCGCCCGCCCGGGGCCGCCGACTCCGCACCGGGCTTCGCGTGGGGGATTTCAAAGCCGTGCCCGCCCGCCGACTCGTCGATGGCCTCGACGAGGTTCTCCTCGAACTCGAACGGCACCTCGACGAACTCGGCGTGCTCTAAAATCTGGTCGATGACCTTCCGCTCGATAATCTGGTTGCGGAGCACGTCCATCGACCCGGCCTTCTCAAGCCGCGCCCGCACCCGGCGCGGCGACTCGCCGCGGTTGGCCGCAATCATGGCGATCTCGCGGTCGTAATCAGCGTCGCCGGCGTCGATCTGATCGACCTCGGCGATTCGCTCCAGGATGAAGTGCTCCTTCATTGCCCGGGCTGTTTCGGCCATCGCGTTCTGGCGGATTTCGTTTTCGCGGGCACGGATGTCGGCTTCGCCGAACCCGGCCGACTGCAGTTCCATCAGTTCCCGATCCAACTCGCGGCCGGCCTGCCGCTTGAGCATTTCCGGGGGAAGCTCCCACGTGGCCGATACGGTCAACTGGCGGGTAATTTGTTCCCGGGCGCGGCGCCGCTGCTCGTACTGCAACTGCTGCTCGAGCTGTTCCTTGATCGCGTCGCGGAGGTCGGCCTCCAGCTCGAAGCCGCCCAACTCTTCGAGCAGGTCGGCGTTGAGTTCCGGCAACTCCAGCCGCTTGACCTCAAGGACCTCGAACTCGGCGGTGACCACCTGGCCGCGCAGCAGTTCGTTGGGCGCGTCGGCCGAGATGATGGCGGTGCTCGTACGAACCTCCCCCGCCGTGGCACCCTGCATGAGTTGGTCGAACTGTTCGATCCGGCCATCTCGAAAGCTCAGAACCGGCCGGATGCGAATCACCTCCTCGTGCGCCTGCGACAGCACGCGGTCATCGTCCTTGAACGTCAGGTTGCAGGTGACGTAATCGCCGGGTTCGGCCGGCCCGTCGTACGGGACCAGCCGGCCCCGACTGGCCAGCATGCGTTCGAGGTATCGGTCGACGTCGGCCTGATCGATCTGACGGACCGGCTTCTCCAGGCGCATACCCTTCCAATCGGGCAGGTCGAACTCGGGCCGGACTTCCAGGTCGAACTCGAAGGTGAGCGGGCCGGTCTCCGGCACTTCGAGCGCCTCCAGGTCCAGGTCCGGCTCGCTGATGGCCGAAAGGTCGTGCTCCTCGTGGATCTGCTCGAGACTGTCCATCAGCAGGTTCATCTTCACCCGATCCGCCACGTCTTTGCGGAAGCGGGCCTCGATCAGCTTGCGCGGCGCGCGGCCCGGCCGGAAACCGGGAACCTGCGCCTTGGGCATCAACTCGCTGAACTCGCTGTCGAAGTAACGCTCGACGTCTTCCCGGGCGATGGTGACCGTGACGTGCCGTTCGCACGCCCCGCGGTTTTCGATGTCCACGTCCAATTGCAGCTTCTGCCGCGACTCGGCCTCTTCCTCGTGCGCCTCCGAATCGTCCACCGCGACCTGCGGGGCGTCGGCGTCGGAGAGGGGCGGATCGGCTTTCGTCGGGCCGTCCAGTTCTGGGTTCTCGTTCTCTGCCATTGGGATTCCCGGCGGATCAATGCCTCGTTGCTGGCCGCCACCGAACCGGCCGGCTCAGCAATATGCTCCACCCGTAAGGGGTGCGACAGGCTAGTTCTGTGGGCCGTCTGTAAAAGGAAAAAGAGCGGGTGATGGGGCTCGAACCCACGACAACGACGTTGGCAACGTCGTGCTCTACCAACTGAGCTACACCCGCTTCAACCATTCCATTCTGCGCCACGGCGAATCTCTCCGCAAGGCCCCCGCCCGAAAACCGAGGCCCACGGATTCGCCCCCTCAGCGACCATCGTATTATAGGCTCCCGGCACAAGCATTCAAGGGCAGTTGCCGCAACAGCCTTTCTCTTTTCTTCCCAGCCCCCCCACATACCTCAGTTGCCCCTTTTTCGTTTTGCCACGCCTCTCGGGAGGTTGATTGCCCGTCTCACCGTGGCTATGATGGAGTGGTGTAAACTGTTTTGGTCGCCAACCCGGCTTGCGGCCTCCTACAGCACGGTACCTCACCCATGGACATAACGCTCACGGTCATCCGCGGCAAGGTCAGTCGTGGCGAAATCGCGTGCCATCCACCGGCCGTGTTGGGTCGCAGCCGCGAGGCCGACGTCACCATCGCCCATCCGATGATCAGTCGCCAGCATTGTGAACTGTACGAAGTCGACGGGCTGTTGATGGTGCGCGACTTAGGTTCGCTAAACGGCACCCTGGTGGACGAGAAGAGGGTGGTGGAGTCGCCGCTGCGTCCGGACGACCAATTCACCGTTGGTCCGCTCACCTTTCAGGTGCGATACGCATACGATGGCGAGCTGAGCGCGGTTCCGGCGCCGAAGCTGGCCGAGCCGACCGGCACCGAATCGCCGGCGGAAATTGCCCTCCCTACCCAACCGACGCCGCAAGGGGAGCCCCGGTTTTCCGAGATCGGACCGGAGCCGGCTGGCCCGCCCCCCGAAAGTGCCAGCACCCCTGCCCCTGCGATGCCGGCCGACGAAGAAGAGCCGTGGGCCAATCCGATGCCGGCCGACGACGAGCCCGTGGAATCCGGACCGCCCGAGCGAACTTCCAAGGCCGCCTCCGGCACCGGATTGGGATCGGGGGCGGAATCGCCCGTCGGGTCCGCGAATCTGGAGTCTACTGAAAACGTCCCCGCCGAGGGGGCCGTAGCCGCAGACACGTTAGACGATCACCCGCCGCAGATCGAGGCTCTCGAAGACCACGAAGCGAAGCCGCCGGATGTGCCCCAGCCCGGCAAGCAAAAAGGCGGCTGGAAGCTGTGGCCTTTCGGCGGGAAGAGAACCGCCAAGGAGCCCGATGAGCAAGCGGCAGCATCCGTTGCCGATTCGCAGGAGCCCCTGGCGGGGGAGGAACCGGACGAGGCCCACGGCGCGGCCGAAAGCCCCGGCGAACCACCGGGAACCCGCGACACGCCGCAGGATGAAGCCGTGGCCGAGTTTCTGGCCGATGGGCTGGACGAGCCGGAGGAAGCCGCCCCGCCGACAGAGCCCAACACGGAAGCCGAGCCCAACACGGAAGCCGAGCCCGACGACAAAACCGGGGCCGACGACAAAACCGGGGCCGACGACAAAACCGGGGCCGACGACAAAACCGGGGCCGGGGACGAGAATGAGGCCGAGGGGAAGGATTACGGGGACGACGACGCCCTTCAGGACTTCCTCAAAGGACTTCAGTGACCCGTAGTTCGCGCATCCTTTCCTCGGAGTAGCGCGTCCCTGCGACATCCGAAGGATCCCCCGGATAAGCTACCTGCTATGCTGTTGTTCAAGAAGAGGTTCCTCCCGGCCATCCGCGCGGGCGAAAAGACCCAGACCATTCGTTTATGGAAGTGGCGGCGAATGCGTTCCGGCCAGTGGAGCTACATCCCCGGCGCCGGCCACATTACCGTCGACGCGGTCGAGGAAGTGTGCCTGGAGGATTTGACCGACGATGACGCCAGGCCCGACGGATTCGATACGGCCGACGCGCTGCGCGGGGAATTGGAAGCCCTCTACGCCGAACAACTTGAGGCCGGGTATCAGGCCTACCGCGTCCGCTTCCATTTGGTCCAACGGCCGCCGGTAACGGATGCGCCGGTTGCGCCGATTGAGTGAACTGGCGAAAGCAGGGTCAATTGCCGCAACGGGTTGGCCGAAGCTACATTTAGGAAATAACATTATAGGTCCACGCCCTCCCAAGAGAAACCCATGTTCCCGTCCCCACAAGATTCGCCCCTGGTGCTGGTCGTCGATGATGAGCAGTCGGTCCTGGAAGAAGTGGCTTCGGTCCTCGGCGGCGACGGCTTCCGGTGCACGCTGTGCAGTTCGTCCGCCGAGGCATTGAAAAAGGCGCTGGCTGAGCCGCCGGAATTGATCATTTCCGACATTAACCTGCACGGGCACAGTGGTTTGGAGATGTGCGAAGCGATCAAGTCGTACGAGGCACTGCGCGATGTGCCGGTGATGTTCCTCTCCGGGGCGCAGATTCCCGACATCATCCGCCGCAGCCACGCGGTGGGCGGAACGTACTACCTGCGCAAGCCGTTCGACCCCGAGGTGCTCGTCGAGCTGGTCCACAAGGCTTTGTACATGCCGCACCTGGCCGCCGCCTCCCGGTAGGCCTTGCGCGGGCGACTCGGCGGCTAGCTTTCCGGTGTGGTCGCAATGGTCGGTTTCAGCACCCGGCATCCGATCCGGCCCAGCGATTCGCACAGGCACTCGTACACTCGCTCGTCGGAATACGTGCCGATGATCGCACCCCCGCTGCCGGCGAACTTGGCGGTGGCGCCGCACGCTCGGGCCTGTTCGACCATCCGAACCTGTTCGGCGGGGAGGGGGCAGATGGAACGCCGCAGGTCGAAGTTCCGGTCGATCAACCGGCCCAGCGCCGCTGCATCGCCGCGGAGGATGGCCTTGCGCGCCCGGAGCGCCAAGTCGGCGAAAGTTTGCATTGCCGCCACCACCGCCGGCTCGCCCTGGGCATAGCGGGTGCGAAGGTTGGCGTGGACGATTTCGGTGGGTTCGCTCACGTTTGCGTCGTAGGCGACGTACAGCGGCGGCAGGAGGACGGGGGCGAGGGGTTCGTACACGCCGCAGGGCAAGCCGTGGATGTTCTCCATGCGTTCCCGGGCGAAGTCCATGAAGACCAACCCCTCGTACACCTGGACGACCCGGTCCTGGAGCCCGGCGGCGATGCCTAACTCGTCGCGTTCCACCGAGAGCACCAGCGACGGCTGCACGCGCCGGGGGACGTCGACGCCATAGAACTCCATGAGGCATCGTAGCGTCGCCACAATGATGGCGCTCGACCCGGCCAGGCCGACCTGCCGCGGGATGTCGCTCTCGTACCGGACGGAGAAGTTCCGCTCGTGGAGTTTCAGCCCCCGGCCACGGCAATACTCGACGAACCGCTTGACGGTGGCCTTCACCAGGCGGATGCCGCCGTAATAGCCGTGCAGCCGCACGTCGCGCACCAACTCGTCGACGCTGTCGAACCGGCTCCGGTCGTTGTGGCTCCACACCCCCTCCACCTCGTCCCACTCGTAGAGCGTCACCTCGGCCTGGAAATCGCGAAGCGCCAGCGAGATGGTCTTGCCGTGATAGCCGTCGGACGGATTGCCCATCAACCCCGCCCGGGCGAATGCTGGCTTCCGAATGAGCAGCATGGCTAGCCTCCGGTCGGGTCGAGCATCGCGGCGAGCTTCCGGCGGAGTGTGCCGCTGAGGTGGGGATCGGCCAGGGCGAACTCGGCGAAGGCGAGGAAGTAGCTTTCGAAGTTCCCGATGTCGAAGCGTTTTTCGTTACTACCCAGCCGCACGCCCAGGACCCGCCGCCCCTGCTCGATGAGCATCCGGATGGCGTCGGTCAGTTGGATCTCGCCACCCTTGCCCGGCCGCGTGGCGGCCAGGCAATCGAAGATGGCCGAGCTGAATACGTAGCGCGCGGCCACGGCGAGGTTGCCGGGCGCCTCCTCGGCCGAAGGCTTCTCGATCAGATCGGCCAGTTCGAACACCTCGCCGGCGGCGCCCTTCGGCTGCGCGATTCCGTAGTGAACCACTTCCGAGGGCGGGACCTCCTCGAGGGCCACGACGGCGTCGGCCCCCGACGTGCAAAACTGCTCGATCATCAGCGCCACCACCCGCGATGCCGCATTGAGGCCGATAATCGAATCGCCCAGCGCCACCACGAACGGCTGGTTGCCGACAACCGCGCGCGAGCAGAGGACCGCGTGGCCCAAACCGAGCTGCCGCCGCTGCCGCGTATAGAAATACTCGATGTCTTCCCGCTCGAAGGCCAGCTCGGCGAGCAGTTCCTCCTTGCCCGTCTCCCGCAAATTGGCAATCAGCTCGGCGTCGATGTCGAAGTGGTTCTCGATGGCCGTCTTGCCCGGCCCCGTCACGAACAACAGCCGGCTGAGGCCGCAACGGCTGAGTTCCTCCACCACGTACTGCACGACCGGTTTGCGGCCGACCGGGAGCATCTCCTTCGGCTGGCTCTTCGTAAGCGGCAGGAGACGGGTGCCGCGGCCCGCAACCGGCACGACGGCGAGATCGACTGACATGCTGGACCCCTCAGGTTAGGCGAAGCCATCCTTGCCCCAAGAGGGCATCTCCCGGGGCCCCTGAAGTATACTTTCCCGCATGGCCTGTGAAAAGCCGGAGTTCCCAGCGGTTGACAAGCCGGGCTACGCCGCCGACAATCGCTTCAGGTGGATTCCATCGATGTTCCTTCCGCATGTCTACTGCCGCTCCATTTCCGATTTGCCTCCGGAACGACTCCGCGAACTGGGTGTCGACGCCGTGCTGGTGGACGTCGACTGTACGCTGAAGCGGTACCGGGCCGAGCAAGTGACTCCGGAGGCGGCCGCCTGGCTGGCGAGTTTGCGCACGGCGGGCATCGGCGTGTGCCTCGTGTCGAACGGCGTGGGCGGGCGCATCGGCCGACTGGCCGAGCGCCTCGGGGTACCCTTCGTCGCCGGGGCCCTGAAGCCGCTGCCGTTCGGGTGCCGGAAAGCGATTCGGAGGATGGGGTTCGATCGCAAGCGGACGGCCATGGTGGGCGATCAACTCGCCGCGGACGTCTGGGCCGGGCGGTTGGCCGGCTTGAAGACCATCCTGGTCGCCCCGATCCACCCTGAAGAGGAGCCCTGGTTCACCCGGCTGAAGCGCCCCCTCGAACGGTGTGTAGTCGAGAGGTTCGTCCGCCGCCCGCGCACATGAGCCGGTGCGGGAACCGTGGAACGACCTCTCTGGCCGTCACCCGAGGCAGCCGCTTACTCATACGGCCACCTCAACCGTCGTAAGGCTGATGCTTCCCGTGGCCTCAATCCTTTCGCAGCAAGCCAAACGATCCTCAAGTCCCCACCTGAGGTGGCCCGCGAAACCCAATTCCATCGGCCGCGCCCCCTCAATAAAAGTAGTACGCTGGACGGGTGTGGCAGATACCATGGTGGGTGGCCGAGCCCGGCTCGCATGGCTTCCCCGCGACAAATGGTTCGCGTTTGGCTATAATTAGGATTGAGGGACCGGCCCCCGCAACAACCGACCTTGCCAGAGAATCGCCATGTACGACGAACGGACCGAGTCCGCGCCTCCTCCTCCCCCGCCGCCTCCGGCGAACGCGCCCGCCCCACAGTCGCCCAACCGGCTTCCGGCACTGGTATTTTTCTTGTTCGTGGCCGTTACGGTGCTGTTGCTGCCGTACGTGGTCGAACAGGTTCAGTTTTCGATTACCCGCGGCCGCGCCAGGGCCGAAGCCGAAGTGGCCCGAGTCCAGCTTGCCGAGTTCCCCGAACACGTCAGCCGGTACCGGCTTGTCGCCAAAGCCGTCGAGCCGTCGGTGGTGGGCATTGAAACGAGCCGCGCGGTGGCCGCGCCCCGCCAGGACGAATTGTCCAGGCTATTTGGCGACCGGTTTCCCCGCTATCGGGCCGAAGGCAAGGGCTCCGGCGTGATCGTCGATGACGAAGGCTACATCATCACCAACTATCACGTCATCGACAAGGCGTCGGAAGTGCTGGTGAAACTCAGTGACGGCCGGACCCTACGCGATGTTACGGTGGTCGGGGTCGATCCGCTCAGCGATATCGCCGTGCTGAAGGTCAGCGCGCACGGGCTGGTCGCCGCGCCATGGGGCGATAGCGAACGGCTGGAGGGGGGCGATCCCGTGCTTGCGGTCGGCAGCCCCTTTGGCCTCGCCCAAACGGTCACCGCTGGCATTGTCAGCGCCAAGGGCCGCCGCGGCGTCGTACAGGACATCAATTACGAAGACTTCCTCCAGACCGACGCGGCGGTAAACCCGGGCAACAGCGGCGGCCCCCTGGTGAGCCTCCAGGGTGAAGTGGTAGGCATCAACACGGCCATCTACGGGCCCGCCTATTTAGGGATCAGCTTCGCCATCCCCAGCCAGATCGCACGCACCGTGTACCAAAGCCTTCGCCAGACGGGTACCGTGGCCCGCGGTTGGCTCGGCGTTGCCTTGCAGTCGATCGACGATGATTTGGTCGAGCGACTCGGGCTGGACGACACGCGGGGCGCGTTGGTGACGGACATCCTGCCCGATTCGCCCGCGGCCGCGGCCGACCTTCGAATGGGCGACGTCATTGTCGATTGGAACGGCGAACCGGTGGCCGATCCCGCGGCATTGAGCTTTGCAGTGGCCGCTACCCGCATCGGCTCCAACGCTACGGTTACCCTGATTCGCGACGGCGAGAGGCTGGAAATCGGGGTGACCGTCGCGGAGCGCCCGGCGCAAGTGAAGTGAGGTCCGGACCGGCCGGTGGCATCGGGCTCGCGGCGCAGGCTATGATGGCGCAGCGTAAAAATAGGTTGTGATGGCCGGTTTTTCCGATTTGGGCCCACTTTAATCCTTTTCCGCGATGGCGGCCCGCGCGCTGCCGTTGCGCCTGAGTATCTTCTTTTGCGCCAAGGGCTTACAGGATTTTTGCGCAGGCCATTCCGCGCCGGCTGATGGGAGCCGGCAATGCGAATGAAAGCCTCCCATTCTGCCGATAGCAACTACTATTGGCACTTACGCTATCTTCCCTAACCTGTGCGGAATTGCCTTTGCTGTGTACATTCCGTACGCATTCAAGGAGATCGTTCCCGCAATGGCGACACGATTTCGGCAACTTACCAGCTTGGATGACCTTCGTGACTACGTCAGCATCACCCTTTGCGAGCATAACCAACTTCAGCCCGACGCATTTCCCATGACCGAACGCGTGCTTCGTCGTGGAGGCCGACAGTGCGGAATCCTTTTCTGCCTGCACGGCCCACGCGCCGCCCGCTTCACTGCCATTTGGGACATGGAGCGCAACCAGATCCTCTTCTACGGATCGCACGGTGAGCGCTTTCTGAAGACCCAGATGCTCGACACGGGCCAATTCGAGTGTGCGGCCGCGTAACGGCCACCTGCAAGCTAGCCCCAACACGATCCTAACCGCGGCAACAGGGAGGTGTCCCGATCATGCTCGTTTTATCGAGAAAGACGCATCAGCGCATCCGGCTGGGCGATAGCATCGTAGTAACCGTCATCGATGTGGGGGGCGACCGGGTCCGGCTCGGAATCGAAGCGCCCCGCGACGTGCCGATACTACGCGAAGAACTCCAGCGCGCGCAGCCCGAACCCTCCGGAGCGTCTCGGGCGGCTTCGCCGGGAGTGGTGCGATAACGTCCTGAAGCGAAACACGCGCGCAGTGCCCCCCTTTTCGACAGCCACCGCTGCCGAAAGGGGCTGCCGCTAACCGCGAGGCCGAACGGCGCCCGTCAGACCGCTGTAGTCGGTCCGATCGTCCGGATGCCAAAGAGGCTCGCCACGCTGAACCCGCTCAGCGAGAACTTCGATTTTCGGGCGCGAGCCGGCCGGGGCGTCCGTCGCCCGAAACTTTTCCGTTTCGACCGGACTAAACGTTTCGTCGTGGCCAAACTCCAAAATCGCTTCAAACACGTTCCGCATTCAATTTGACTCCCGTCCAACTAGAATCGAGCTAACACAACAATACACGAAAATCGGATCGCGACGAGAATTACCCCATGCCGCCGGCGCGACCCAACTTGCCCTGACAAAACCCGGGCTCGGCGCGATCGATCACCGCACACCCCCCCTCGGGAAATACCACGATTCTGGGCAGTACTTGTATTATTCACATCACGGGCGAATAGTCAAGGGGCCGAAGCGTTTTTTTTCCTAGGGCCGCCGTTTCCCGCCGGAAATAACCGTTACAGGTTGCCCCGACAGACAGCCAGCGATCAGCCTGCCACCCCCTAGAAGGGTGCGCCGGCCAGATCGTCGAGCCAGCTTTCGATCAAGGTGGTCTGGTTGGCGTTGCGTTCGATCTGTTCGGCGGCCTCCAGGCAGCGTTCGAGCCGGAACAGCGCCTGCTGGCCCTTGGCCGCCCCGGTGGCCAACGCCTCACGCGCCAGCCGCTGCAAGGGTTCGTCGGCATCGGAACTCGCCCCGCTTTGGGCCAGGAGCAACTGGCGGTAGAAGTCGGCGGCGAACCGGACAATCTGCCGGAGCCTGGCGCGTCGCGGCGGCGCCGCTTTGCCCGCCGCATTGACCAGCGAATGGACGGCCTTAGACAGACCGACCGAATCGAGTTCGGCTTCGGCCAGGCGGCCGAACAGCGTGCCGCGGAACGACCACAAGTCGGCATCGTTCAACTCCAGGGCCCGCGTCAGGCTCCCCTCGCAATACGGCGCCAACTCGTCGGCCTTGCGGGGATCGTCCAGCATCCCCCCACGCCGGAGTAACTCGGCCACCGTTTTTTCGGGCAGCCGGCCGAAACGGACCAGTTGACAACGCGACCGGATGGTCGGCAACTGCTTTGCCGGGCTCGTGCCGATGAG